>NZ_JBHUCX010000102.1:106771-119343 GCF_042678105.1 Alicyclobacillus fodiniaquatilis | reverse complement strand
TCCATTGTACCGGAAAGTCAACAAAGGGGATTGGGTGGAGCTCCGTAGATTATCCGATAAATCTGTCGCCAATATTGTAAAACGAATGGTGAGATCCATCGGGTGTAATCCCGCGTTATACGCAGGGCATAGTTTAAGAGCTGGATTTGCCACCGTTTCGGCTGCAGCCGGCGCAAATGAGCGTGACATTATGCGACAAACAGGTCATAAGAGTGTTGCTACTGTGCGTAGATATATTCGCGAAGGGGAAATGTTTAAAGATAATGCAGCTTCACGTCTAGGATTATAGTAGAGGTGGAATATCTTCGCTACAAGCAAGTGGTTTTCTCCGCTTTTGGGATAGCTTCATATTTGGGAATAAGATTATAAAAATGTAAAAAACACATCGAGTTCTACAATAATGTTTTAAATTGGAATCAGGGGCAGCATAGATTGAACATTATGTTTCCAATACGCCGCCTATCCCAAAAACTCATACATATTTGTTTTGGTGTGGTTGGGGTCATTACGAAGTGACAGTCCCCCCACGCTAACAAATTAAGCCCATAAAACCCTGCTTGGTCCTCGAAGAGGTCTATCTACAGATGGACCTCTTTTCTAATTGAACTTCAACCTCGGTGTAGACGTCATGGAACCATTGTCGTCGTATCATGGAACCAGAAAAGCCAGTCGGGCTTACCTTTATAGAGGTTGTCCGGAAGGGAACTTATTTCCTGCATTCATCCCAAGATAGGCGTGTCTACGACAAGGAGGGTCCTATTGATGCCAACTGCACAGGACGTTATTCTCGGTATTGTCATTCTGTTGTTTGTAGTGAAACGACAACTTTCACCACGCACATTGAGTGGCGGACTTCTGTTCCTCCCACTCATTCTCGGCGCTTATGCACTGTATGAAGCTGCCGGAGATTCGATGGTTCAAATTGCAGGGTGGATTTCACTCTTGCTCACTTTGGCGATGAGTTTCATTGTTGGCCTTATTCGCGGTCGAATGACTCGTATCTATCAAGAAAATGGTCGGTGGATGATCGCCGGATCATGGCAGAGCTTGTTGTTGTGGCTCGTCTCCATCCCGATTCGGTATGGCCTACGCTTCTTACTCGTGCCACTTTTGGGTGAAGGCGCAGCCTTTCACGGACAGACCGCCCCGCTCCCATACCTCTTTTCCATCGCTGGCCTATTGCTCGGTCGAGCACTGATTCTTGCACTGAGACATCCAGAAGCCGTCCGCCAAGCGCGCCGAGCGTGCAGAAAGACGCCGTTATAGTGACTGAGGTTATATGTACCGGACGGCACGGCCGGTTACGAGAAGGAAGACGATAGAGCGATCCTATCCGTTGTATGGTGCTACAATCGTGAAATTTTTTCTCTTGGAGTTGCAACGCACGTGTGTTTTCCGCCTTGTTTCCACGAACTGTTTGTTAACTGGGAGGGTGTTTAATGTGAATCAGAATATATCTGCAACGAAGTGGGCGCGTGGAATTGTCTGGACTCTATTTCTTAATGGTGTTGTTCCGCTAATTCTATACACGATTTTGAAACACCAGATGTCGAATATACAAGCACTTGCCATAGCCACTGCCATACCCGTACTTGACAATGTCTGGACTATTATAAAACAGCGTCGGGTAGACATTTTAGCTTTATTCACGATGATCGGCTTTTTGTTGGAACTCGGTATATTGCTTATACATGGTAATGCACAATTACTGCTCTTGCGCGGAGCTTTCGTGACAGGAATGCTTGGGATTACGTTTCTTGGATCCTTGTTATTTCCTAGGCCGTTGATTTACTATTTTGCTATTCGATTTAATTCATCCGAAGAGGGACGCAATCGCTTGTCCTCCTTGTGGAGCAACTGCCATTTTCGACGTAGAATACGCATAACGACTCTCGTGTGGGGCGTTGCGTTACTCAGTGAGGCACTACTTGAGACCGTGCTCATATACTCCATTTCTACGTCAGAATTCGTGATTATCTCGCCATTTATTCAGTATGGAATTATTGGATTGGCCTTTACGTGGACCCATTGGTATAGAAGAAAGGTTAGAACGTCATCCATGGGTAGTTGAGTCTGGGTGGGTGTCTCTTTCTTTTCACATATTTAAGTGATATTGAAGTAATTAAACAGACGGCAGAGCTCTAACTAATGCAATATGGGCACACCATTGACTACACCGTTAGCTATGCATTTGATTAGCATACGAGGGAGCGGGAATGGTGGAATCGAAAGAACCAGTATCCAAAGAGATTATTAACGCGCTTGAGCAACGGTTGAATCCGATTAGTTGGCATCGCGAACTCCGAAAGTCGGACCAGTATAATTTGACCAGCAGAGTCAGGCATGTGTGCATGCCAAAGCACAAACTGTTCTGAGCATTCACTCTGTTTTCCTCGCAAAGGTTCGCTGGAAGAGACAAGACAATTACACCGAGCATTTTGTTTTTGGATCCACCGCGCAACACGGAGCTTCGCAGTCTCGTCAACTTGGCGTTCACACCGAAGGCGATTTCCGCTCGGGCACCTTGATTGAAGAAATCTCTAAAGAGTTACTTGATGTGCAGTTGACCGCCTCGAAACCGCGGGAGGCGGCACCAAGACCTAAGGTGTGCGACGGGTTGCCCGAGTCTCTTATCCCTTGCTCGTTATCGTGATTGCGGAGATGATGGGAGTTCCTGCGGAGGACCGAGAAGTTATTCAAGCAATGGTCAGACTTACCGATGGAGGGGTCTGCCGATTCGAATCCAGAGACCATTATGAACCTAATGAACCGCAAGCAAGCAGGACGGCGCGAGTTGAATGGGTATTTTCGAAACATTGTGGACATCAGCGCAAACATCCAAAACCGAATTTGATTGGTGCGTTGCTGGATGCTCAAATAGATGGAGAGAAGCTGACAATAGAAGAATTACTCTGCTTTTGTGTCCTGTTATTGGCCACAGGAAACGAAAACTATACTTAGAAAAAATGAGACATGTTTCGCAGACTGCCCCACTTGTCAAACTGATGTAATGCATCAGGAGCTAAGTAAGGTTGTTTAACCAAGTGGTCAATGATATCGTAGAAGCGACAGTATAATCTAAAACGGGAGCTCGGCAAACCGGGCTGAGAGGGCGAATGTATCGCCGACCGTCAACCTGATCTGGATAATGCCAGCGTAGGGATTTTCTTTGCACATTTATTTTCTGTGAAGACCCCCGAACAATATGCTGCGGCCTTTTAGGTTGACAAAGACCACAGCCTGTCCCCGCTCCGAATTGAAGGAGACAAACAAATGTCAAATGATAGTGAATTTTTCCCCAGTAGTAAAAAGGTATACGTAATAGGCTCTCGCTCCGATATTCGTGTGCCAATGCGTGAGATACTACTCTCACCTTCGACGGGCCGATTTGGAGAGCAAGTGAACGAACCTGTACGCGTGTACGATACGAGTGGTATATACACGGACTTGAATGCTGTCACAGACATACAACGAGGATTACCTTCAATTCGTAGACATTGGATTCTTGATCGTGCAGACGTTGAGGAATACGTGGGGAGAAATGTATTTCCAATTGATGATGGATTAAAAGGCACCGCCGAATCGAATCGAGAAGTGTTTCCTGGCTTAAAACGAAGACCGCTTCGTGCTCAAGCAGCTAAAAATGTTACACAAATGCACTATGCAAGAAAGGGTATCATTACGCCCGAAATGGAATTTATCGCAATTCGAGAAGGAATGGACTCTGAATTTGTTCGTAAAGAAGTTGCAGAAGGACGAGCAATTATTCCATCCAATATCAATCACCCTGAAAGCGAACCAATGATTATAGGTAGGAACTTCCATGTAAAAATTAATGCAAACGTCGGTAACTCTGCTGTCGCATCATCCATCGAAGACGAGGTAGATAAAATGAGATGGGCGACACTTTGGGGGGCGGATACGGTCATGGATTTATCCACTGGAAAGAACATTCACACTACACGTGAGTGGATTATTCGCAACTCCCCCGTACCTATTGGGACCGTACCTATTTATCAGGCACTTGAGAAGGTCGATGGAGAAGCAGCAGCATTAACATGGGAGATATACCGTGATACGTTAATCGAACAGGCGGAGCAAGGTGTAGATTACTTTACGATTCATGCAGGAGTTCTTCTTCGATATATTCCACTAACTGCGAAGCGTGTTACCGGCATTGTGTCACGCGGCGGGTCTATCATGGCAGCCTGGTGCTTGGCACATCATCAGGAAAGTTTCCTATATACTCACTTTGAAGAAATTTGCGAAATTATGAAGGCATACGATGTTGCTTTTTCACTAGGTGACGGTCTTCGTCCTGGCTCTATTGCAGACGCCAACGATGAAGCACAGTTTGGAGAACTTCAAACACTTGGGGAACTTACCCAAATCGCGTGGAAGTACGATGTGCAGGTAATGATTGAAGGCCCAGGTCATGTTCCTATGCACAAGATCAAAGAAAATGTAGATCGACAAATGGAAGTATGTCATGAAGCCCCGTTTTATACACTCGGCCCACTGACCACTGATATTGCTCCAGGTTATGACCATATTACGTCATCAATTGGGGCAGCGATGATCGGGTGGTTTGGCACTGCAATGTTGTGTTACGTGACACCTAAGGAACACTTAGGGCTTCCGAACAAAGATGATGTAAAAGAAGGCGTCATTACCTACAAAATTGCTGCTCATGCAGCAGACTTAGCCAAAGGACATCCCAACGCTCAGCAACGTGATGATGCACTCTCCAAAGCCCGATTTGAATTTCGTTGGCGTGACCAATTCAACCTGTCTTTAGATCCACAACGGGCAATTACATTTCACGATGAAACGCTCCCTGCAGAGCCTGCAAAAACAGCTCATTTTTGCTCTATGTGTGGTCCAAAGTTTTGCAGTATGAGGATCACACAAGATATTCGTGAATACGCACAGGAAAAGGGATTGAATTTGGAATCTGCTATCAAAGAAGGAATGCATGAGAAATCCAAGGATTTTTTAGAATCAGGAAGTCAAATCTACCAAGAATAACACAAATAACGAGGTGTGCGTCGTGCATCACCTCGTTATTTCATTCATTGACAGTAACAATCTTACTAAAATGAGAGTAGATGAGGCACAAAATTACCCTACAATGGGTATAGAGTCATCCAATGCATCCGCAACGTATTATACAATATCTGACGACTGACGTCTCGACTGTTTAACGGCGAATTTGAAGGTAGTGTCGGATACTCAATTTCAATTACATTAATTCCCTATTTTAAAGCTACATACTATGTATCTACATATAGGTAAATAACTCCCTCTTGCCGCTTACGAATCTTTCCTTTAATCGCGGAGCTGTATTGGTAACACCACGCCACTTTCCTTAATACCCGTGTGTTTCGCTAATCTAAAAATTGACCATGGAATAGGGTTCTGCTAAACGAAAAGTGGTTCTTTCACGCTTTTGGTGATGCATTCAAAATCCCTGCTATTTCGACAGAATTGATCGATGTTTAAAATTGGGTGATCTTCTGTCCATAGAGTCTAAACTTTAGCATCTGCATGAGCTTGTTTCATATTCGCCGCTGTTCCCGTGTGTGTAAGTCAGTTATGTACGGCAAATTCAGGCTAAACACTTCAAAGATCTTCGTTGCACCAAGCATCGAAAATGCTCCAATCTGGCTGGTATGCTTCGATGCTTATCCTTCAGTAACACAATTCAGTAATATTGTTCAGTAACACAATTCAGTAATATTGTTCAGTAATATTGTTCAGTAATATTGTTCAGTAATATTGTTCAGTAATATTGTTTTTAGAGTTCGCCGTATGCGCGCGTTCAGGGACAGTTTTCCGAACAGCGCCATGTATATGAGACTTCCGCCCCTGAATAGAACGTATCGTGAATTAGCGTTCCATTAGAAAATGTGATACCCGTTAATGGTAGAGATTTAGCGAGTAACGTCACTTGACGCCTTCTCTAGTTTTTGTTGTTAAGTTAAAACTGAAACGTAAACGTGTTGACTTAAACGTTTAATGAATTTACGATAGGAAACAGAGAAGAAATTACGGAAAAGAGGACATATATGGGAATCACCATTAGCTTTGGGCTCCAAAAGGGCGGTGTCGGAAAGACAACGACTACGGCTGTGACAAGCTGGTTGCTCTCTCAACACCAAAAAGTACTCGCGGTTGATTTTGACAGTCAGGGGAATCTTACACAGTTTCTAACTCGTAGGAATATTTATGATTTTACCAATAATACTGTTCTTGAAGCTGTCAAAGAGCGGAATCCGGAACCGTACATTTATCAAATTACCGATAGACTACACATATTACCTGCCGAGGATTTGTTGTCTACATTTTCCAGGTATCTGTATCGTGAATACTCGGGACAACCTGCTCACCTTTTGCGGGAAACGATTGATGAGGTAAAGAACGACTATGATTATATACTAATTGATTTACCTCCGAACTTAGGCGACCAAACCATCAATGGCTTGGCAGCGTCAGATTACGCAGTCGTTATGCTTCAAAGTGAGCCATTTGCGTACGATGCGCTGGATAGATATCTAGAGACGCTTCAGATTGTGCAGAAAATGGCAAATCCGAACCTCCAACTTGCTGGAATACTGACTGGCTTACTTGACGTTCGTACCACTTTGGATAATTCAATTCTGGAACAAGCGCGAAATGATTATGAAGATGTTGTGTTTGACACTGTCATAAGACGGCGGAATCGACTGAAAGAATTCGTTCTTAGTGGCATTACTGATAGAACGCAAGAAGATAAACGGACGTTGGAGCAGTACGAAGCGTTTGTGAAGGAGCTGATGGAACGTGTCAAAGCGTGATCAGATTAAAAGCCTACTTACAAGCAGGACTTCTGAGTTACCGAGCGAGAATCCTGCAAAAAAATCGCTTTTAGAAAGTAATTCACTGAACACGAAAACTGAAGAAACAAACGTATCAGTATTACGTAACACTGAAACTGAAGCAAAAAACACAAACGTAAAACGTAATGCTAAAACTGAACAGTTAAACGAAATAGAAAAACATAAACATCAAACGGAATCGGAAAACGTTTCAGTAAATAGTAATACTGAAACTGAAACGTTAAACATAATAGACAACAGTAACACTGTTCAGTCTGAAACCCCGCAAAAACCCTTTTCCATAGCGGATCATATCGCAGGTATGCTTGAAATTCAGGAGAAAGACAAGAGGACTGTAGAAGACACGCATAAGCGCGCAACATTTCTGATTCGGAACGACTTATTACAGCGCTTAGATAAGGTCGCAAAACGCCAATCTAAGGGCTACAAAACGAGGGTAATCAATCAGCTTCTGCAAACGTGGTTAGACAGTTTAGATGCGCGCTAATGAACCATAAATCGACTGCTTTTTACAAAAAAATAGGGCCAAAAATAGGCCCTCATTTATATCAAAAACGCTCAATTATATCCTTCACGAGATCATTGTGCAATAGTATCTGCCATTTTTTCTCTTGATTAGACATATTTCTTCAGGTAATATAGTCACAAATCGTATTTCCGAGTGTTGAATGATTTCGTTTCTATGTCGTTTTGTAAATTAAATGGATGTTTGTACAACACTATCCGTTTATAACTTTGAAAAAAGAATAGGATTTGCTCCCACCCGGCGACCAAACCAGCTAGAGCAAATCCCATCCGACTAAGTTATTTAACTTATGTCAATTTTAACATACATGTAATGATTACTTCAACATGTAGCGTTATTTTTTGATGGGAAACTGTTTGCTGTTGACGCACGACTGGGGGCCCCTATTCCCGGTCTTTTTGTATTTACAAAAACAAAAGAGAGTTCTAAGTCACAAATTCATCTAAAAAGGAGGATCGTGCGAGAGACGAAAAAGGACAAAAAAATAGCATCGGCTGGAACCGATGCAATGTGGAAGTACCTGTTTCCAAAAGAAAAAGAATTCACAAAAACAGGATACCACGTTGTTCTATTTAATGCAACCTTTTTTAGGTCTTCGCTCTCAGTATGAACTATATCGCAACACCTTCAAATATAGCCAACTCAACAGAAGCGCAACTGCGCACGCAACAACCATACGATAACGCGAAATTTTATACAGCAATGAGACATCGTTTACATCATTACGATCTTCCCGCAAGTGCATTAGCTGTGTTTGTCGGTCTACATATGATCATCCATGATGCAGACACGGGACGTTTTTTTCGCGACGATGTAACATTACGAAAGACCCTCAACTTGCCTAAATCAACAGTCCATCAAGCATTCGAACGTCTTACAAAAACGAGCTTGATCCGCGAACTAGAAGATGGCGAATGGATGATTACTCATTACGAACAAGACCGTTTGATGGCGAAGAGTTATTTTCGTCTCAATGAGAATTTCATCGAAATACTCCCACTACTCGTTCAACACCATGCACCAAACGTTCTACTGTTTGGTCTCGAACTACTTGATCGTGGGCGCCACTATAACTCCGAGATTATCTATGGCACTAAAACATTGATTCATGAGTGGAATTTAGGCAACTGTCGTTCACGTGTATACAAAGCATTAGCACTATTAAGTAGGATTGCCCTTTGGACGATTGTTCCAAACAAAAAAGAGACCGATGATAACCTTCACTTTCACTTAAATAAAGATTATCAACGGGACGAGGAACAAAACCAGTATCGTGCACTTCATGGCCGGATATCTCGAGAAACGAAGGAAGCATATAACTTCTCCGGCGGAACAGACAAACTTACCTGGTATGAATTAGCGAAAACTACAAGAATGATTATCCAATACGGTATAGAACATCAACTAGAAGACAAAGAAATGATTCGATTGGCGGGGATTTTCGGTTCCTACTGTGCCCGTGAACGAGTCAAGACACGTAAAGCCTATTTAGGAAAAGCGCTAAAAAGCAAGACAGGTAACCTCTACGAAAAAGTTCAATGGCTTGCAAGTTAAAATAGAAAGTCATATATAGCTGTCAAATCGGGCCCTTGGCGCGATTCTATTTGCATGCAACTTATTTTAAAGAAGGCTCTGAGCAAACAACCCAGAGCCTTCTTTATGTCCTACAAAAAGAAATATATAGAAAATGACTCACAAAAAGATAGATTTCATTCGTGGATAAATAAAGATTTCCACTGAAACTCGTTCAAGTTGAGAATACAAAACTGTGCATAACTTAGGATAAAGCCAATCTGGAGAAAAGTGGTTCCATATTGTGAACCTCTTCTGTCCAATTTATGCATCACTCAGATCCGAAATCAAAACTTATCTATCAAGGAACTCTCTATCTCTTTGTGTACCCGCTTAACTAATCTTTTATTTAACAGATAATAATCAGAGGTGTGCAAAAGCACAAATTTAAACTATCTTTAACAGCAAATACATTGACTCACTATACTACTGCTTTCGCAGAAATTAGAGGATAACTACTTCAACTAGGGGTCACGTCACGAAACGGAAAAAATCGTACGCTAAGCTCAAAAGCCCAGCGGTAATATGTCGAGGGGGTAAAAGCTGTTTCTATTCCGATTTCATTCTGAATGCGGAAGCACCAACTTGTAATAACCATCTCCAATATTCCATTCCACGCAAACTCCGCCTCTCTCCTAATCGTCTTGCTCGCAACAACCTGACGATACTCCATCCGTTTTCAAGACCATATACCATCATTTCGTGACGCTACCTAACCCTATGAGTCGTTGGGAGAATATTGGCTTTATCGTCAAGGAATCTTGACAAACGATTTTCGTCAAGATATATTGACGACATGGACAGTCAAAACTTGATCAAATGCCTAGATGTCGAACTTGTAAACTCTATTGAAAGCGATCCGCTCGTAGCATTGTCAGTAATTACCCAATTGAAGTCCGCGATTTCCGAGCATGAGCGTATGGCGGTTTTTCTTGCACTGGAATCGCACAGCTGGCGAGAGGTGGGCGAAGCACTCGGCGTGACTAAGCAGGCGGCTTTTCAACGGTTCGGGCCACAATGGGCAGCCATGATGAAAACTAAATTGTCGAAAGGAGAATGGAAGCAAACCATCAAAGAGAAACTGTCCGGCCCGGACAATCGCTAACCGGCAACGGCCCGTCCCGGTCGTACGAACATTGAACAGCTCATTATAAGAGGAGGATCTTAAATGCACGTGTTGGCTATTTCCACCGTATCTCACCCCGACGAGTTCTGGGGCTCCCTAAAGAAGGCATATAGCAGACTTCCCCAAGGATCCATGTGGCTCTTGGCTGTCGCAAGTACCGACGGAACTAAAGCGGTGAATGTGATCGTTCATGATTCGATTTACAATATTAGGAATCTATTTGAGGAATATGTTGCCCCCTTCGGGACGACGGAATACTTCGAGGTCGACGCGACGAATGCGGTTGGCCTCATGAACCCTTAGCCAAGGTGGCTGTGATCAGAATGTAGCGCTTTTTCTAGCTTAGCTATTGAACGCGATACCTTAGAAAGGAAATTTTCCATGACACGAAGACTTGACATAGAACGAATTCAAGGGCGCATATCCAAACTTTTCGACCAATATGGAATTCCTAGTGCTGCAGTGGGGGTCCTTCATGACGGAAAGATTACCGATTTTACCGTCGGAATCAAGGATCTCACAACTCGAGAACCCGCGAAGCCCGACACGATTTACCAGTGTGGCTCCATGACGAAGACCTGGACGGCTCTCGCCTTTATGCAACTCGTCGACGAGGGCAAAGTTGACCTTGACGAACCGGTGCAGGCATACCTCCCCGGTTTCAAAGTCGCCGATCCCGAGGTTTCGGCTACCGTCACACCCCGACAACTCCTGAACCACACGAACGGTATTGAGGAGGAGTTCGACGATCCGGGAGAAGGCGATGACGTCTACGAGCGGATGATCGACAATATTACCGATGCACGCCAAGTCCATCCCTTGGGTCATACCCACGGCTACAGCGCTGCGCTTGGCTACGCGATCCTCGCTCGCATCATGGAAGTCATAGACGGCAAGCGGTGGGACGATATTATGCAAGACCGTCTTTTCGATCCGATGGGGTTGACTTCCACCTACACCTGGCGTCCGAGCGGGACGCAGGAGCAGCTCGCTACAGGGCATATCATTCGTAGCCTAGAAGAGGGACCCCTTGTTTCGCCAATCCGATATTTGCCTCGTTCCTATGGTCCAGGGGGAAATTTGGGCTCGACAGCGCGTGAGGTACTTATGATGGCACACGTCTTTCTCGCTGGTGGCAAGACGCTTCAGGGCACACAAATTCTATCGGCCAAAACCATTCGCGAGATGATGGAATCGCGGGTTCCTCTACCGGATCCGTACATGTTCGGGCCAGAGTGGGCTCTCGGGCTGATCGCCTGCGACTGGTACGGACACACCGTCTATGCGCACGACGGCAGCACCATTGGTTTTAACTCTCGTTTGCGGATTCTGCCGGATTATAACCTTGCTATCGTCATGCTGTCGAACGGGGCACCTCGGGATAGCTTCTACAGAAACGTATTCAATGAGATACTAGTCGATTTGGGCGCGGTCACCATCCCAGACCTTCCAAAGCCCAACACCACTATAAAACTCGACTTTCCCCGGTATGAAGGTATTTACGGGCGGCCCGGTGTCCGGTACGAAATTGAAGCGATACGAGGGAAGCTCTATTTGACGTTCGTACGGGATCCTTTTCAAGCGCAAGTACTCAATAAACCGGAACGTACCCAATATGAGCTACTTCCCATAAGCGACACACACTTTATCATGCCACCGAACGAGCCGCTGGAAGACACACAGACCGTCGCGATATACGACTTCAAGAATGGCGGGGCTCGGTACCTTCACACGAATTGCCGTGTCAATCCAAGAATCCAAGGTTAAGAACCACCCATAAATTTGATAAGACCGAGCTTGAAAGCTCGGTCTTTGTCCTTGGCAGGTTGGCGTATTCAACATCTCTGGTGACTTACCCGAAGGCAAGTGCATTGTAAACAGTTACCGCCCTAAACGTATATCATGGTTCTCCCTAGACTGCTGCCCTTTAGTGGCACACATATGGTGTCAGAAGAAAGTATACGCTCAACCCCCCCAGTCGTTTACTGAACTAACTGCTGTTACGCCAATATAGCACCGCTATAGACACGATTGTATATCGGTGCTATATTGGTCGTATGAATACACGAGACACTCTGCTCAATGCGGCTTTACAAGTTCTCGAGGAAGAAGGCGAGGCACAGTTCTCGACGCGCTCCGTCTGCGCGCTCGCGAAGGTGACCGCACCGACGCTATACCATCACTTCGGCAGCGCCGATGGGCTTCTGAGCGCCGCCATTGCGGAAGCCTTCGCGCAGTTTCTCGAAAGCAAAAGGACTGCGGTCCAATCCGCCGATCCGGTGATGGCGCTGCGCGAGGGCTGGGACGATTATGTGCGCTTCGCGGCGGCGCGTCCACGGCTCTACGCAGTGATGATGAGCCGCGTTCTCGACGACGCTGAAATTCCCGCCGTCGACCAGGCCTTTGCGCTCCTGATCCAACGCGTCGCGGCCATCGCCGCCGAGGGACGGCTCGCGCCGACGGTCGAGGG
>NZ_JBHUCX010000102.1:104986-106761 GCF_042678105.1 Alicyclobacillus fodiniaquatilis | reverse complement strand
ACCTTCCAATCTATCTGGAGGGTTATTCAACACGCCCAAATTCAAGCTAACATACAAGAACATCTATTTTCACTGGCAATATTGACAAGCTATTAGCTGGTTTAACGACAGATTATTTTAATTTATTGCCTGACGAATCAACGCCATAATTGAGTCCCTGAATATGACCAACAGGGGTGTCATATTCCTTAAACAGCACACGTGTGATTCGTTCTGCTGAACCTCTCACCACGTCCACATCACCATTTCTAATGGGAACACGCACGCCGCCCTCTATCGGAGTGGCAGATGAACCAACAATCCTAGCGACCCAACGCCCGTGTTCTTCTGGTGCCTGTGTTTCAACGACAATACGGCTAATCGTCCAATGATCCTTCGTTCCATAGCGCAGGGCACGTTCTTCCCAAGGTACGCCATAATCAATAATGAACGGATTCCACTTGGAAGGTCCCTCTTCGAGGATTATGTATTTCCAGGATTTCTTTGTTCCGTCATGTCTTTGAATTGAACTCTCTCGAAGAGTGAATTTTATCCCTTCATTCTGTAAGTGCTCAGCCACCTGTTCAATGTTGCTAACGCATAGACCAAAGCTTATTGCACCACCGCCACCTGTGATCACCTCGTGGAGCTTATTAAACATAGACATGGGGCGTCTTTCCCGTAATAAATCCCAATCAACAATGGTAATAGGTTCAATATAGCCCCGATGCACTCTTGTTACGATGTTCTGCGTGCCATATGAATGCCTTCCACCCTCTTGCGTAACGAAACCAAGTTCTTGATATTGACTCCTGGCCTTATCTAAATCCTGCACATAATGAACCACGTGGTCTAACTCCACTTTGTTCCCCTCCGATCAGACTTAATTCACTATTTTCTTGCTCAACTCTTCTGTTCAATAACGGAGCAAGAAACCGTTCAACACAATCGCATGTTAAAGCAGCTGTGAGTCCGCTCGGCTCTATTGCGGAGCGAGCGAATAGAGAGATTGCCTCTGAGCACTTGATATTGGCATGGAACTGTAGAGATTACTGATACCAGCTTTTAGCTGACTCAAATCAATTCCTTGCGCGGTTTCAACCGATTGTAATTCATCTTGCGTTTTTACAATCCATGCCCATTCGTTGCTTACTTTTGACTTACCAACTACATTAGGATACGGTAGATCAAAACTAAATAGATACAACGCTTGGGCAATCCCTGCAACGTGAGCCACACCTCGTTTGTCCAAGAAATAAGCAGCAGATGTCAAGTACGCAGCCGCACTTGCTACTTCACCTTCCCGAGCTGCAGGCGAATTGTCTGGAACAGCTCCTATCGGCATGTTCACAGCAGTTTGCAAATGACCATAAGCTTCACTAAGTGCGAATGAACCCGTGCTTATTAATTCGCTTCGTTGTTTCACTAAATAAATATTCACAACGACTGAAACCAATAAAGTGATGCAAACCGTTAGGATTGAAACTCGTTTTGCCATACTTCAGCCCCCTTTGTGTCTCTCATCTTGTACCTCCTCGTCGTGTAGCCAGTTTCATAATGTTCACCGATGAAAGTGGTGGATTGGCTATTCGACACTACTGCCCGAGAGCGCAAGATCGGCGGTGTGAAGGCAGTGTATATTCATTCAACGTACGTAGCTCTGTCCCCGGTGCTGTTCTTGCCAAATTATCGGGTTATCCGATAATTGCTTCACCTCAGAAAGCGATGAGCACGGCGTTTGATCGCACTGATTTGGAATGTGTGCCCAGCTTCGTGCTCTACCAGATGGAAAACCA
>NZ_JBHUCX010000102.1:104323-104976 GCF_042678105.1 Alicyclobacillus fodiniaquatilis | reverse complement strand
GGGTTATCCGATAATTGCTTCACCTCAGAAAGCGATGAGCACGGCGTTTGATCGCACTGATTTGGAATGTGTGCCCAGCTTCGTGCTCTACCAGATGGAAAACCGCCCATTCAGGCGTCACCTCATATTCAACGTCCGCTGGGTTGCGTATACGCCGCCAATCATTTAGCGTGATCTGGCGAAACGCATCAAGGAAGATCGATCGACTTCGTACAAGCCGACCAAGGTGTTCCTTCAGTGAGACATTGGCGACACGTGTAAGCCGATTATTGGACCTACCCATGTCAAATGGGAAGTTGTTCTTGACCTCAGGCGGGAACTCCTCCTCGAAAATGTCTAAATAGAGCCACGACATCTCGACGAGCGCAATGTGGTAAAGCAATGTGCCGATGGAGTTGTCCTGTCCGTCCGGTCCTTCCCAATCCAGAGTGACTTGATCAAGACCCTCGACTAGTTCCAACGTTCTGCTCCGAGTTATCTGCATCGCCCACAACCAACGGCCAATCTCATCAGGATATCCTGGTAAAGGGGCGACGTGCAGTACCTTACTCATTTTCTCGTCCTCCAATTTACCGTCTCGCTATAAAAGTAGAGCCCGGCAATTTCCACGAATACTACATCAGTTTAAGGTAGAAATCATATTGCAGATAGCT
>NZ_JBHUCX010000102.1:101418-104313 GCF_042678105.1 Alicyclobacillus fodiniaquatilis | reverse complement strand
CATATTCAACGTCCGCTGGGTTGCGTATACGCCGCCAATCATTTAGCGTGATCTGGCGAAACGCATCAAGGAAGATCGATCGACTTCGTACAAGCCGACCAAGGGGTTCCTTCAGTGAGACATTGGCGACACGTGTAAGCCGATTATTGGACCTACCCATGTCAAATGGGAAGTTGTTCTTGACCGCAGGCGGGAACTCCTCCTCGAAAATGTCTAAATAGAGCCACGACATCTCGACGAGCGCAATGTGGTAAAGCAATGTGCCGATGGAGTTGTCCTGTCCGTCCGGCCCTTCCCAATCCAGAGTGACTTGATCAAGACCCTCGACTAGTTCCAACGTTCTGCTCCGAGTTATCTGCATCGCCCACAACCAACGGCCAATCTCATCAGGATATCCTGGTAAAGGGGCGACGTGCAGTACCTTACTCATTTTCTCGTCCTCCAATTTACCGTCTCGCTATAAAAGTAGAGCCCGGCATCAGTTTAAGGTAGAAATCATATTGCAGATAGCCGCCCCGAGTAGCGCAGTAACAGTTCCGGATCAATATTGTATATTTATGTATCGACGGGCCGAGTCCTTCTTAGACATTCGCCCTCGTATGTGCAAGATGTAACGAATTTTTGTTACCATGATAAAATGAGGTGTAGTTTTGAATCCAATAATGTACTCGAAACGGAGGACGAACATTATGTTTAACTTTATTGCCCCGCCAGTAAATGCTTAACGGTAGAATCTACTGTTAGGTATTTACATTAAGATCGACAATACTTTCCTGTGGATTCTACCGCGTCCATGTTGTAGCTGGCATCCTGTGTCCGTACATCATACTCGGTAGAAAGTGGGAACTGTGAGTGATAAATAGAATATACTTCATTTTGTCGATGATTATCTTCGGTGCAATCGGAGTTTTTGCCAAGTTAATCAATCTAGCTTCAGATGAAATTGCTCTATACATGAGTTTAATCGGAAGTTTTTTTCTGCTAACCATCTTCATCTGTTCCAAGCATCCAATTTCGATAGGGAACATCAAGAAAAATACATTCTCATTGTTAGTATCGAGTATTGCTCTCAGTGGAAATTGGATATTTCTTTTTCAGTCCTATAAGGAAACCACGATTGCGAACGCGGCTTTAAGTTATTATTTTGCTCCCGTATTAGTCATCGTGATGTCACCGATTGTGCTAAAGGAAAGGCTTTCGCTTAAAAAAGTTGTATGTGTTTGTGCAGGATTTATCGGATTGATTTGTATTGTACTGAGCGGTGGAAATGACGGAGCCAGTCATCATCTGCTCGGTATCTTCTATGGGCTGGTTGCGGCGGCTTTTTATGCAACCTTGACCTTGAGCAACAAATTTATCCGAGACTTGAATGGACTTGAAAACACACTCTTACAACTTTTGTTATCGGCGGCATTGCTTATACCTTACGTTTTACTAACAACAGGGTTCCTGTTATTTCGGATATCTGGGTATTCTGTTGTCATAATTGTAGTGTTAGGGGTACTGCATACAGGAATCGGCTTTTACCTATTCTTTTCTGGAATGAAAGGATTAAAAGGTCAAAGTATTGCTGTATTAAGTTATATAGACCCCCTAACTTCGTTATTGATTTCAGCCTTTGTTTTCCGCGAAAGGATGGCTACCTTTCAAATTATAGGTGCTGTCCTGTTACTGGGGTCAACCTTTATCAGTGAAGTAAGAATTTCCCCCTCAGTAAAGAAAATCCTAGACAGAGGTTAATACGGTCCCCTTTAAGTAACTGTAGCGAAAAGCCAATACAGTTCTTAAAGGGGATTATTTGCTCGCCGTAAATCATCCATAATAAGGAGCCACCAGTTCAATCGTCATGTGATTGTGAAACAACTTCAATTCTGTTGTCTTTTCCAGTTCATGTCCGACTGTCATTTTACCCACTGCTTGTGGACCAAATATCAAATGGACGTTGCTTAATTTAACAGGATTGGTCGCGGGGTTTATTGCGCCTATAGCCGGTATCTTCATTGACAGGTTCACTTTGGTTCCCACCATGCGAGCAATATACATCTTCTCCATGGCGATGATGACAATAAGGTTTGTCCTGCAGTATTACATGTCGTGTGAGAGTTCAATAGGTAAACGGCGTATAGAAGAATGCGCAGGTCAAACGGTCCTAGCTCTGACCTTTAGCGGTTGGAGCGTGTTCGTTTCCGAAATCTGTAAACCACGTTTGTTCTTGTGTGTAATACTAATGGCTCTTTTGAGCAGCTTTAGCACAGTACAAACAACGTTCTGGCCACTATTCGTAACAAAAGCATACGACGTGAGTAATTCTATGCTTTCTGTGTTTCCATTAGTGTCTGCTCTAACTACGCTTGCGGTTTACATGTTAGTTATACCACGTATTAACATTCGGTCAGTCCGCTATCCCCTTTTTGTTGGACTCGGGCTTCACTCAATAGGGATAGTCGTATTATTCGTCACCCATCGTTCGTGTCAACAGCAATATCACAAGAAGTATGGACACGACACGTTGCCGGACAACCCATGGCGTTTTCTCACGACGCGTGAGGCCATTGTACATGGGAAAGTGGTCTGGAGAAGTGCATCCCGCGCCGCTAACAACTAGGTTCGGGATACCGCAGAGTGACTTGAGCCGGATGACCGGAAACGGTCACGTCCGGTTCTTAAGGGGGAAGGGAGCCGTAAGACACTCAACCTACTAGACCATTCTAATGTATACGCTCACCCCCCCCCAGTCGTTTACTGAACTAACTGCTGTTACGCTAATATAGCACCGATATAGACACGATTGTATATCGGTGCTATATTGGTCGTATGAATACACGAGACATTCTGCTCAATGCGGCTTTACAAGTTCTTGAGGAAGAAGGCGAGGCACAGTTCTCGACGCGCTCA
>NZ_JBHUCX010000102.1:101091-101196 GCF_042678105.1 Alicyclobacillus fodiniaquatilis | reverse complement strand
TCTCGACGACGCTGAAATTCCCGCCGTCGACCAGGCCTTTGCGCTCCTGATCCAACGCGTCGCGGCCATCGCCGCCGAGGGACGGCTCGCGCCGACGGTCGAGGA
>NZ_JBHUCX010000102.1:80087-101081 GCF_042678105.1 Alicyclobacillus fodiniaquatilis | reverse complement strand
TTGTTACCATGATAAAATGAGGTGTAGTTTTGAATCCAATAATGTACTCGAAACGGAGGACGAACATTATGTTTAACTTTATTGCCCCGCCAGTAAATGCTTAAACGGTAGAATCTACTGTTAGGTATTTACATTAAGATCGGCAATACTTTCCTGTGGATTCTACCGCGTCCATGTTGTAGCTGACATCCTGTGTCCGCACATCATACTCGGTAGAAAGTGGGAACTGTGAGTGATAAATAGAATATACTTCATTTTGTCGATGATTATCTTCGGTGCAATCGGAGTTTTTGCCAAGTTAATCAATCTAGCTTCAGATGAAATTGCTCTATACATTGATATTATCGGATCTTGTTTATGTCATATAAAATCACATTTACATCATTATCCTACATAATTATATTGGATTACATTTAGACAAATATAAGTTATCATTATACAAATAGACAATATTTACATCAGTTCAACATCGTATAGAATAGGCGACATCCAATTCAAATATGCATTCTTAATAGATTGGTTCTATTATTTGATATGGATGATTTTTTGCTCACTAGATTGTAATAAATGATTATCCATACGTTTGATTTATGGGCAATGAAATCGGGATTTTAAAATAGAAGTATGAGTGAGAATATGGAATAAAGGATCTGAAGCACTTTATACGTGTGGAGGTAGCATAGGTCCTCCAACTCTTCTAAGGCGCCTTAAAGTGAACGGTAGAAATGGATTTAATGGGATATTACGCTATTTGTCAAGAGAGAGCAGAAGTGATTACTTCCGTTCCGGGAAGATGTGTTCCTTAAGGGGCCTATTCACGTATATTTGAGGAAAGTGATTTTGCTATTGAACTTGTCGATTACCCCTCCATCGGTAGCCCAACACTATTGAACACTTCAATGTCGGATACAGAACTCATCTTAGCCGTACGGGGAGCGCCTTTTCAATTGTTCAGGGCATTTCAAAGAGGACCAAACCGTCGAAATCCAGGATGAGTCATATTGACTTTTTGTGAACAGTTTATACAATTTTTTTGAACGCTACATTGTTCGGTGTTGTTCCAATGTTTTTGTACCATTTCGGTAAACTAAATGCTACTTTTGTTGGCCCCGGCCATCCCGGCACATCATCAAAAACAATAAATCCGTCCTTTACGACAAACGGACTCCAAAACTCAAAGTCTTTTAAGACATCCTCAAAATCATGACCTGCATCAATGAACAACAGCCCAATCGGTTGACCATCATAAACATTAAGCCAATGCTTTGCCCCCGCAATCGTGTTCATTCGAAGTGGTTCTACATGAGCAAGCAGATTCAGTTTTTCCATGTTCTCTTTGAACTCATCGAATAACTGATCTTCATTGTATCCATCTAACAATTGAACATGTTCTAATTCCCCCGGTGTTCCATCCCACGTATCAACGGCGTACACTTTGCCTTCTCCGCGATCTTTGATGGCAGATGCAAGCCAAGAAGTCGATCTGCCTTTCCATGAACCCAATTCAACAACGGTAGGTATAGGTGCGTTAATACGTGCCAATTGATAAAGGAACGCCCCCGCATCGTTGTGTAGCCACCCCTGTACAAATCCATTCTCATTCGCTATTTCACTCACTCGTTTTGTCAATTCTTCTTTACTTATAGACAACATAAAATCCCTCCCTTATTCTGCTTTAATCCAAGTTTCTTTCCAACTTTCAAAATATCCAAGCAGTTCATCAAACACTTCGTTTGAGGGTGAAACGAAGCTTTCAAACAACTTTTGATAGTAATAGTTGTATAGACGAACTAACCTTTCTCCTACTTCCGTTTGTGTATCCGTACATCCCCGCAAATAAGCGACTATATCTTGGGTTTTTTGAATACGTGGACGCATTTCATCCACATTTCCATCTTTAAAATTTTGTTTAGCTGCACGTAATTCGTCGATTGACTTGTCATGCAAGCGAATCAACAATGCCTTAGGTGATGCCGTCGTAACAGAGTTTTGCTTGTAAGCTTGATATGGATTCCTCAATATCTCAAAACTCCTTTCTCCAATTTCGGAGCAAATTGTTCCTTCCAAATCAGCGATAACATTTTGGAATCGGGATACACCTTCCGTGCTTCTCTCATGATACTTTCGCTCTTATCCGGGTGCATACTCGCATCAATCATGAATCCACGAACGGTTCGGTTTCCGTTCTTTAGGTAAGCTATCTTCATCCATTTTTCAGCCCATTCAAGTTCCCCTTTTGCTAAACAAACTTGCGCCTTCCACTCACAGTCTTCATAGGTTTCAGCAGAAGCTTGTAAGTATTCATCTGAAGTAAAACCTGCAAGAACATCAGTGCGCAAAATGTAAGGGAAGAACTTAGCAAGGTCTGAAATATACAACCCGTAATCTGTAAGGAAGTTCACAGCACAAGCAGCCATAATTTCATCAATCACTCGTTGAATTTCCCACTTGATATTCCTGCTGCATTGAGTCGTAATCCGGAAAAAATACTCACCAAGACCACCGCATGAAAACCACATTTCATTTGCTTTATCTTTGTCGCCCTGCTCGTAATGCCAAAGTCCCATCCTCGCCAAATCAACGTCACTTGGATTTTCAGGAAGGCTTGGTTCCATACCTTGTCTTACTTCATAAGCGAAACGTGCACGTTTTGTAGCAGGTCGAACGCCAAATTTCTTTTCTGCTTTTTCAATGAACATGATAACTTCTGGATGTCCGACTATAGCCATGCTTTCGATAAATTCATCGTATCTCTGTGGTGTTTGGATCACTTTCTCCATCGTTTTCAAAACCATCACTTCAGACACTGTCATGACAATCAACGGAATAAGACCTTTTTGTTCCGTGTTTTCCTCGTATGATTTAACAAACCATTCTCTAGCCGTTAAATCATCGCCCAAACGCATCCAAGCGTATCCGATTTGCCGAGCAGCAACGTACGTTCCGTTTCCTTCGACATACTCAACAAAATTAAACTGAATGTCGCCCATTTCTCGACACTTTTTCAACTCCTCAATTGCCTTCCCAAAATCACCCATCAACAAATATGTTTCTGCCAACATCATTCGTAGATCGGTGTTCTTTGGGTAAAAATTAAGTGCCTCTTTTGCGAAACGGATAGCTTCGTTATATCGTTCACTGAAGCGATAACCATTGATACAAAACTTGTATACACGAGACAAGAAATTCGGACGTTCTTTCTTCATTTTTTTCATTTCTTCAATTACTGGTCGTGCCGTGTGAATGACTTTTTCCCATTGTTGCATTCCTGAATACTCAGCCAGCAAGTTTGAAGCTGTGAACCATCGAAGCACCTTTTCCTTATACGGAATGTTGCGCATTTGTTCTTCCAAAAGAGCTACGTTACGACTGTTCTTGTTCTTTAGTTTCAAATATTCCTCGGTGTATCCAATGTGGTGCAAATGCAAAGTGAAATTTTCGAACGGTGCATTTTCATTAACAATGGCTGTGGCAATTTGTTCATGAATCGTCCCTTCGTACTCATATCCCTTACGAAATACACGGCAAACATCGACATCAAGGACGTTTACAATATCCCTCATACTACCTGTATAGTTCCGCTGCTTTACAAACACACCATGTCCATTTGTGTTTTCTAAAAAGGTTCGAAGATGCAATTTTTCTTCTGCATCCAAAAACTCGTCCGCATCAAGCACCAAAATCCAATCTCCGCTCGCCTTACTCAATGTAAAATTACGAGCAGCGGAAAAATCATCAACCCATTCAAAATGAAACAATTGCAAAAGATCAGGGTTTTCATTTTGGAACTTCTCGACAATCTCCAATGTATTGTCCGTAGAACCTGTATCAGCCAATATGATTTCATCAACAACGCCTACTACACTTTTGAGCATTTTCCCAATCAAAAAACCATCGTTTTTCACAATCGCGCATAAACTGATTTTCAAAACGTCACCTCCAACCGCCATATATTTTTGATGCATTTTGTGATTTCGTTATTTCCGATATTCTTCGGCAGATTTGCCCTTGAATGACCAAAATACGTTCTTTAATCCGTGCAGTTTCTTCTTTCAAACGCGGTACATCTTCTATTGGAATTTCGTTATTTTGTATCCAAGCTGTACGTTTGAACATAAGTTCCCAAATCAACTCCAAGTTTTCTTCATCCAATGCTTCATCGATCTCTAGTTCATACATAAAATCAACCTCCGTACAAACTAGCGTCATTAGTTACTTGGCTACTGTAAGCCTCTTCTACGGCTGCTAATTCGCTGTATTGTGTATCGGCTTGAACCACAGAACTATTTGCCGCACTCCATTGTTGAAGTAAATTTGTGATCTGGTCTGTATATTGCTGTTGAAGCTGATTCAACGAATAAGTTATTGTACCAGGTGCCGCCGAACTTCCTGATCCGATTTGATTTTGTAATGTACCAATTTCACCAGTAATTGTTCCATCACTTGTCGTTGTTCCGTTTAAATCTTGTTGCCATGTGCTAATTGTGGAACTCAGTTGCCCTAAGAAACTGCTTCCAGGCAAATTTAAACCGCTAGATGTAACTCCTAAAAAGCTTTGCAGATCGGATAGATGATTCGAAACTGCATTGGTAAATGTGGTTGTTCCGTCAGGCAAAGAAACCCCAGCAGGTAACGATAACCCAGAAATCCCATTCGAACTTTCGAAGCCAATTGAAGGTGCCCCGTTACTCGTGAAATTTCCTTGATTTTCTGTATAACTTCCCGGATTCACGATTACGCCAATCTGACTTAACGTTTGAAACATCGAATCACTGTCACTGGATACCGATTGGTCGATGGTTTCTGGCAATTGATTTGCGATCAGCTGACCTATCGTCGTACTAGCCGCTGAACCGCCCTGATAGACCATACTTTCCACAGCGTTATACGCACTAAAAAAGGAATTCATGGCAGTCGTAGCACCTGATGAATCAGCTTGTATAGAAAGCGTTCCACTGCCCGTAGAAACTGCCGTCATCGTTGTATTCGGAAGAGCATCTTGAAACGTATTATTCGGTGATGTGATAGTCACTCCGTTGGATCCACCAAGTGTCAAACTAGCATCTTCAGCGTCTTGAACATTGGTACTCGGTAACGAAACGCCAGTGGTTCCGCCATCCACAGTGAAAGATCCTTTAGATGCCCCAATTTGCGTAGAAGTGAGCATCAATTCATATGTTCCTTGGTCATCAACTATACTCGACTGAACGCCAGTTGATAAGGATTGACTGTTGATGTTTTGAGCGATGGTGTCGAGACTATCTCCTGCATTGACCTGTATACTCGCTGTTCCTAAACCGCCAGTAATTTGCATGGTACCGGAATTGACGGAAGTTGCGGCTGAATCTGAAGTGGACGTAGCACCACTAAGTATCGAGATTTGTCCTTGTGCTAAATTGTTGACGTTGAAGGAAACACTGGTCTGTGGTGCACCAGACGATGTACTAATCGTTAATGAGTCAGTATTTGAAGAAGTAGCATTTACTGAACTCCATGTCGATTGAGTTCCTAAAGTTTGAATTGCGCTTTGAAGCGTAGTCAAGGCAGAACTCAATGATTGAAGACTACTAACAGTTGTGTTCAACGAACTTTCTTGTGAAACGATTGGTGTTGCTTCATCGATGGAAGTGTTATAAATCGAAGAAGCGGCAGTCGTTACGCCAGACGCTACGTAAGAATTACTTCCTTCGAGGTTTGTTAATTCAGTTTGCAGTGTAGATGAAAGCGTCGGTAGCCAGCCACTCATCTTTTGAGACCTCCCTTGACCACACTTTTTTGAGAAAATAGGGCGGGCGTAGACGATACGCCCACCCTATTGAAGTATACTTTTAAAATTAAGCACCGAGCAGCTTGAGAACCATGCTTGGCTGTTGGTTGACCTGAGATAATACAGAGATACCAGCTTGCTCCAAGATTTGATCTTGGGAAAACTTACTCTCTGCTTGCGCCATATTCGCACCGACGATAACATTGTTCGCGGTTTGCAAATTGGACGAGGTGTTGTTCAAATCGCTAACCGTATTGGTCAAGCGGTTTTGGACTGCACCCAGTTGTTCTTCTTGATCCGTCAGCGTAGAAATTGCGCTTTGAATGCTAGTCAACGACTGTGCTGCGTTGGATTGAGTCAAGATATTCAAACCAACCACATTGGTCGAAGAAGTCCAACTGTTTGATGCAGAACCGGAGCTCGTCGCGGTACCCGTCAGTGTGAACGAGTCAGTTTGGCTTAACGTTCCTGAATCACCGCTTGCGGCAACCGTTGCAGTTCCGAAAGTAGCCGAGTTGAATGTGAAGTTGATTGCCGCACCACTTGCAGAGTCACCGAGAGTAACAGCCGTTGTTCCTGAGGTAATGTTAATTGCGTTACCAATGTCTTCGTACGTTCCGTCAGCACCCTCCATTTGAAGTTGCAATGTACCGCTACTCATGTTAGCAGTTGTGGTTCCGCTCCCCGCTTGATAATTCCCGTTAAATACAACCTGGAATGTACCAGTTTCCAAAATAGAACCAGAAACCAGTGATATGCCTGACGTGCCATTTGTCGCAAGGTCGGCGCCTGCTGGTGCGGTTAAATTTGCACTGGCAGTTGCGCTACCGGAAGTGTACGAGCCGACAGTATCAGCCGCCACGCCCGCAACTCCGAGGGAGTTAGCGTCTGTACCTGCAATGTTGAAGGAGATGGTTTGACCTTGGTCAGCACCCACTTGCAGAGTAACCGTTTGTGCACCAGTAGCGTTTGAGAACTGTCCAGAAAGGATATTCAAACCGTTGTACTGAGTTTGGTTCGCAATGGAGTTGATTTCTTGCGCCAAGCTGTTCATTTCAAGTTGCAGGCCTGCACGGTCAGATACGGTTTGTGTACCGCTTTGCGCCGCTTGAGTTGCCAATTGGTTCATGGTTTGAAGAATACCGAGTGACTGTTGTTGTGCACCAGTCGCGGTTTGAATCATCGAAACACCTTGTTGAGCGTTCTGAGCGGCAACATTTAAGCCGTTCGAGTTCATGATCATGTTTTGGGACATTGCATAATCTGCCGGATTGTCCGCAGCAGAATTTACAGAATTACCAGTGGACATGACCTCTGAATCTTGCTGAACAGCGTTCCCTACTTGAGTCAAATTGCTCAAAACACTATTCGCAGCGGGGTTGAAATTGATTGAAAAACTTGCACTCATCGTGTCTCACCTATCCTTCAATGTGGTTTATATATTAACAGCCAAAGCTGTAAATACCGACTTTAAGAAGAAGTTAAGTATTGTGCTAATGTAGGCAAAATCATTTGCGAACCCATTTGCAATGAAGCTTGGTAGCTCGACATTTCACTTTCGTATTGCGTCTCGACTTGTGCCATATTCGCATCTTCTAATGAAGCTTGCTGAGTTTGCATCGCACTAATGAAGTTACTGTTTTGGCTACTCAACGTGTTCAATTGATTGATCCGTGAGCCAAGATCTGCGTTAGCTTGTGTTACTTGTCCAATGTTTGCGGTCAAATTGGTTAAGTCTTGTTGCAATGCGCTTGGATTTCCAACATCGTTAATCACCGATTGCAACGTTTGTTGAAGCGTTTGAGTACCGCCCGGTGGTAATTGGTTGAAAAGTTGTTGTCCAGTCACATTCACTGTTTCGTTAATCGAACTAGAAACTGCATAAGTGACATCCGAACCTGCACCAGACGGCGGTAAATTCGTTGGGCTATTTGATACGGAGAATGATCCACCCGCCGCGAGTGTCACGTTATTTCCTGCAAGTCCAAATGCCGTATTTGATTGGTTTGACTGTAAAGTCAATTGATAGGTTCCATTTGTGTTCACAATGTTAGCGGTTACGCCCGTTGAATTTGTTGCGCCATTAATCGCACTTTCTACTTCCTCCATGGAAGCCCCTGAGTTTATAGAAACTTGCGTACTGCCCTCACCTCCTACAATAGCAATCTGTCCACCGCTCGCGATTAACGGAGAAGTCGTTGAACTTCCAGTCAAATTCGTATCTAGTTGCTGTGTGCTGATGTAACTACTGACTGGTGTTTGACTTGCGAATCCACCAAATAAGTACGATCCGCCTTGCTGTGTGTCGGCTAATTGATACAGGTTGTTTGTTAGTTGGGCAATGCTTTGTTGCAATCCACTTTGCACACTTGGTGTACCGTTTGTCGTGTTCATTGATTGCAAGACTACGCTTTGTATGGATTGAAGCGTGCTACTCATACTGCTTAACACAGAAGTTGTGCTGTTCATCCAACTCAAACCACTTTGTATCGTTGATTGATACGCATTGGCTTGATCGATTGATGTCGTTGTTTGAATATCTTCTGACATTGCAATCGGATTGTCGGATGGTTCGTTCAAAACTTTCCCGCTCGTCATTTCGTTTTCTGTCGAAGAAAGATTTTGCTGGATGGTGTTCAAATTGTTTAAAAGGTTTTGCGTCATCATCGACTGTGTGATTCTCATGTCTCTTACGCCTCCTGTATTAGAGTTTGAAGCATTTCATTTTGCGTGTTGATAATCTTCGCCGCCGCGCTGTATGCATTCTGAAACTCTACCATTTGAGCCATTTGGTCATCGACGTTGACACTAGATACACTCTCTTGCATCGACTGATTTTGTTGCAAGATCGCGTCGGCAGTTTGTTGGTTGCTTTGCGCTGTTGAAGCCTGCGAACCGATGTTTGTGATCAATGTCGCGTAGTAGATATCAGGTGTTGAATTCAATGGATTTCCATTTGAATCGGTAAGTGATGTTGAGTTTTGAAGAGCCGCAATCGCCGAAGCATTACTTCCATCTCCGGGGGCGCTAGCATTTTGAGCAACCGCAAGTTGATCGGATGTGATATTCGTTACTGACAATGACGTAACTGGTGTCGTTGTGGAACCGTCTGTAACGTTTGATGATGTCACATTGAAAAGCGGAACACCTTGCATTGAACTGTTGTTTTGGTATCCAAGTTCAAGTTGTGAATTTACCCCATCAGCAATAGCCGACTGCAAACTCCCCAACGTCTGAATCACATTCTGCGCCGCACTAATCCCTTGCATGTTTCCGTAGATGGAACCTGATGTGACACCCGATGTATCAGCAGCGGTGAAGGTTGTCGTGCTAAACCCTCCGCTCGTATTTACGATGTTTGTAGTGCCAAAAATAACGCTGACACTTCCATCGGAGTTTTCACTATATTTGATATTTCCGAGTTGAGAAAGGTTGTTCAAAAGTTCGTCACGTTGATCCAGAAGTTGATTTGCATTTTGTCCTGTGCTCGTGATGTTAGAAATCTGTTGATTCAATTGATTTAACTGAGTGGCGTACTGGTTTACCGTCGAAACTTCGCTTCCGTTTGCTGATCCGGAAACGACACTATTCAAATTGCTGATGGTAGACAATAATTGGTTTTGAACCGTAGAGAATGAAGAACTAAGATTTTGCGCTTGTTCAATCGCCGATTGACCAGCGGCACTGTTTTGAGGTTCTGTTGAAAGCGTTTGGAACGCCGTGAAAAAATCATCTATACTGCCTTGAAGTGATGTACTACTCGTTGCGTTCATGATAGTTTGAATTTGATCAAGG
Organism: Alicyclobacillus fodiniaquatilis; assembly: GCF_042678105.1. Classification (NCBI taxonomy): domain Bacteria; kingdom Bacillati; phylum Bacillota; class Bacilli; order Caryophanales; family Alicyclobacillaceae; genus Alicyclobacillus; species Alicyclobacillus fodiniaquatilis. The sequence goes on along the minus strand of NZ_JBHUCX010000102.1, from coordinate 91,519 downwards.
TTTGTCATGAGCGAATTTTGAGCGTTATAGCTTGAGGTACTGACATTAACTTGTTGATTATAAAAATCATTGACAGACCGTGTAACAGACTCAACAGAACTGCCCTGTCCCAATTGACCACTTGGGAGATCAGTCATTGGGTCTGATTCTACGATATTTGCGGTTTCGGTTGTGTAACCTTGAGTTGAAGAGTTCGCGATGTTATTACTGATTACAGCCTCCGCTTCTTGCGCTGTATTCATTGCATTCACCGCGACATTGAGTCCAAAATACGTTCCTATTGACACGATAATTCCTCCTGTCCTTTAAGCATACCAATCATGCTTTTGATTTTTTCGAACTTGTTGAACAGCTAACTTGCTTAAATCCATCCGATGAACGATGAGTTGGTTGGATTTTTGAATCACCCGAACCACTTCCAACAGCATCGTTCTTTCCTCTCCATCTAAAACACTTTGCGAAAGCTGTTCAACCAATGAGTTCACATAAGACATTTGATTGTGCACTTCGGAAGCGTTGCCTTCGCTTATACACTGTGGTAACTGATTTGCCGATTTGTGTATTTCAATGATTAATGGGTTCAAGTATTTAGTACACCGCTTTTCACGATATTCTGTGCAATCTTCTGTGTGTTTACTTGATAAGTCCCATTTGCGATTGAGTCCCGAAGTTGTTTCACTTTATCTGAAACGTTTCCTGATGTGTTATCTATGTTGTTCACTGTTGAGGCTTTCGATATTTCTGGAGGTAACATCTTGTCATCCCCCTTTTGCTAGTGATTTTGCTTCTACACTCTATATACAGCCTAAGTTTTCAAAATCGTTCACCTTGAAATCAAAAAAAGTCGCCATCTTTTTTAGATGGTAACTTTTTTTGATGAAACTTGGTTTTTTATCCTATCCAGTAAGGTATGGTATCGTTTAAAAATTAGCGACTTAGACACATCGAGAACATCTGCCGCAACTTGCATACTACAGCCCTGCTCCCAAATGAGCGATAAGAGCAATCGGTCGTCGTAAGAAAATCCTTCGACAATGAGCCATACCTGACGCACCGAATCTTCTTCGATCCATTCTTCTATGGGGTTGTAGCTTGGTTCATTTTGTTCGTTTAGTATGTTTGTGTACGCTTGGATAGCTTGATTCATACTCGTTGTTTTCGACATTTTCAACATTGAAGAAGAACGTAATACCTCTAACATGGCAAATCTGATCGTTCGCCTTGCGATTTGAACATCCATCGAATTTCCTTTTGTTTCGTGTTCCCACAATTTCGATAACGACGAATTAATCAAATCGCTTTCGTCGATCATCGAACTCCGGCGATAACGAATTAAACGCCGTGCAATAGATACGGCGTAATTTGTGTAGTTCAAATATTGCACAGACGCAACCCCTTCAATCAAGCGTAGTAATCGTAAATGGAGGTTGGCTCCCCGTGTAGCAACTTCTGATCTTCTTGCTCTACAAATTCACCAACGTGTTCCAGTTCATTACTTTTAATTTGTTGATCCACTTGCATCAAAATTTGGGCTACCGAACTTGCTTGACTTCCAACGCCAAAACTAATCGAGTACATATAGACTGACCACCTAATTTAAGCTTTAGCGGTGTAGGAAAGATTCCCATGCTTGTGAATTTTTCGCGCAATGTAGTTTGACATATTCACTCCGTTTTCGATTAACTTTTGATTTGTGTTCATGATCGTTTGTACTTCTATTATTTTACTCTCAATTAAACCAAAATTGTTTTTGTTTTCCGGAAGTTTTAATTCACGTTTTAATTTTTCGAGGCAAACTTGTTGAAGACTGAGCATTCCAACGACTCGTAGAGCATCGTTTTTGATGAGCGCATTTTTGATGTCATTCGCGATTTCGTACAACTGATTGAGCAATTCATCGATCATTTCAAATCACCGCTCTCCAAAATTTTATCGACCAATTTTTCAACTACTATTTTGTATTCGCCTTTTTTTATCTGTTTTTTTATTGCTATGATATTTTTCTTCGGAAATTCGATGATTTTTCCCATGATTAAATACACCACCTGGCTAAATTAAAAAGTCCCTTTTGCAGGGCTGGACAATTACTTAAAGTTTGCTGATGGTTAGCTGAATTCGCGTGCTAACATACCCTATTCAAGTGTGTTAAGTTTGTGAATCATGTCACCAGAATACTCGTATTATAAGCACTCACCAAGTTCATTCACAAACACCATATCCACCTTGTCTTTGATATATACACCGTTCATCGTTATTCTCCTTTCGACTCTCTTCGAATTCTGTCGCGCGAATCAATGACCTGATCATTTTTGATTGTCGTACATTTCAGCATCTGTAACTAGGTCTTGTAGTGCAAAGAAAGCCAAATCGTCGAGTACTTTTCTTTTGCGTCTACCACTATGTTTACGACCTTTTTAAGGGGAGTACAGTGCGGTACGATTGAGCGGGTTCTACTCATTTGTATTCGAGCGCCAAACCATTTCTAACGAAAACCATATTGTTTCAGCCAATGCACTTGTCGTCGCTATCTGATTACCTCTTTCACTGAGATATTTTTTGAGTAATCGTCATGTTAAAAAATTGCAATGCTTCTGTTTTGAATAAGCAGGCGTTTTTGTCGGAGGCTACGGCGATGTCAATGGCGTGGTCATTGGTGGCCATATCGCGTCCCATTTGCGCCGCAACTGCATCGGAGTAAGCCGTCTTTTCTTCATGGTGAAGTCATATTAATTCTTTGTCAACGTGGTTTTTGGTAGATGTTATGTAGGCGGTTGCATCAAGAGTGTTCTGAGAAGCCCCAGCCTTTGGGGAATGGTCACGGTTCCTGTCTAAGCCATATTCCAATCAATCATGATACGAAATTTCAAGTTGACTTAGAAGGGTAATTGTCGCTAATTGTCGAAGAAAGTAGTCGGCTACTGAATGCAGATCGGGGAGGATATTAATGGCAAACCCATTGCTAACAGCAGTATCTGGAATGGATGCGTTCCAGTCGTGGATGAATGTTATTGGTAACGACATTGCAAATGTAAATACTGTAGGCTATAAAGCCTCAGAGGTCAATTTTGCAAATACACTCAGCCAGGTCATGTCTAGCGGTAGTGCAGGGTCAACCACAGGTATCGGTGGTACCAACCCAATCCAAATCGGAACGGGAGTTCAATTGAATCAAGTTACACCAAATTTTACTCAGGGCGGATCGGATAATACTGGTAATTCGAGCGATTTAATGATTAGTGGTAACGGGCTTTTCGCATTAGGTGCAACTACAACATCGCCAACTCCAACGGAGTATACCCGTGCAGGAAACTTTACGGTAGATAGCAGCGGATATCTTGTCGCTCCCAATGGTGATTATCTTCTGGCAAGTACAACCCCTGGAGGGACACCAGATACAGCAATTGATGTAGGATCAAACAGCTATACGATTGGACAGGATGGTACTATAACGGTTAATGATGGCAACACACCACCACCCACATACTACCTATCTCTCGCCAACTTTCCAAATCCGTCTGGGTTGACAAATGCAGGCACAAATATGTGGACAGCTCCAGCAGGAGGAAACCAGGGAGCTGTAACATATGGTCAACCAGGGACAGGCAGCATCGGAACTGTTCAGCAAGGTTATCTTGAAAGCTCAAATGTCGATTTGACTCAAGAGATGAGTAACATGATCCAAGCGTCCACTGATTATGACGGTAGTTCAAAGCTTATAAATACTGTTCAAAGTATGTATCAGTATATGCTCCAACAAGTTTAATAAAACTGCACCACCGAATAGTACCAAGTAAAGTTTATCATGTAACCCTATCCCTGCTATTCATGGTGGGGCTATTTTTTTCGTCTAAACGTGCGAATCACTCGAAAAAAGTAGTTACGTCGTGTTACCATGTACACACGCCATATCAATGATCCTGCACATATTGTAACATGTTTAAATACTGTGTGATACGCCATTGTCTGGAGACCACTCCAAATGGGGCTGGCCCCATGCCTATCAAGGTAAGCATTCGCGGATAAACTGATTTCTTGGTAATTTACACAATACTTACTCATAAGATTAAATATCCCATCATAGGGTGTGTCCACTCAAGCGAAGTGGACTGCTTTTTCGTACCTTATGCAGTGCGACGATCTTTCTGCTCACGTTCGTAAATGACACCCAATATATCAAACACCGTTTTCTTCTTAATATCGATGAGATTTCCGACCGTTCTTTTGAATCATCTGATAAAGTCGCCTGAGTACGTCTCGTACGTCGTCCGGTGTTTGACGCAAAGCCTGATGCAGTACGCGAAAATAGTCCTTCACCATTCCTATCACCTTGAATTCGCTCACCTCTTGTTTTTTCTTCAATAAGAGTAGAGAGCGCATCTGAAACATGAGTGAGGAACTGAGGAAAATGGCAATCAAGCGTCCATATACATGACATTCAAATCGGGGGAGTTTAACCAGTTTACAGCGGTCAATTTGAAACATGGATTTCCAGGTTTTAAACAAAATCTGTCGGGTAAAGGACTGACGCGGTATCTCACGACCCGTCTCCAGCCCCTCCCCATAAGAACTGCTCGTGAGGTTTTCCCTCAAGCAGTTCACCCCGTAAACTTCGTCAAAAGGATTATGAGACTTATCGAGATTACGGACACTTTCATCGAAATCCGCTTGCGCTTTTGAGGGGATAGACCTTCCAGTCCCAGTAAAGCCCCAGTACGCCGTACAGATATTCGTTACTCCATCTCCGCCATCCGATGCTACGCTTTTGCCTTCGTTTCCTTCTTGTCAGCAAGGTTCGGATTTTCATCTCCGTATAGTCTCGCACTTCACTAAATGCGCGACTGGAATTCCCAACCCTAAAGTAGTTCACCCATCCATTCAATATGGCATTGACTTGTTTCACGATGTCCTTTGCCGGTTTCGCTCCTCCGTTTTGAACCGTTTCACGGATTCGCGCTTTAATTGCCTGCCGGGCCTTCTTCTTCGGTGTCAGGAGGACGAAATATCCAGTTTTGCCACGGTTCTGCACTCGTCTGAAATAAAATCCCAGAAAGGAGAATGATTCACCTTATAGGGCGTTGACCATCCGAGTCTTCTCCAGGTTTAATTCAACTTTCAAGGGTTCCAGGTATTCCTGCAGCCGTTGCAACGCCAGTTTTGCCCACCCGCGTTTGCTAGAGTGTCCGCTTACGGTGATGACCATATCATAGGCAAATCGATGGTAGTTCACCGCTTCGTAGTTGCCCTCCGCCGTTTTACGTCGGATGGTATCGAATGCCCAGTCAACTTCGTTCAGGTAGATATTTGCAGCTAACGGAGAAAACGGGCCGCCTTGCGAAACACCGACTTTCCCGGCCACCTTAATCACCTGCTTTACAAGGTGCATCACCTGTGGGTCTTGGACACGTTTTGCGATTTTCTCCAGCAATACGTTGTGCCGTATCGTATCAAAGTAGCGGGACAAGTCCACGTCAATCACTGTCGTCATCCGCCGTAGTATACTGCGACGCACGCCTGCCAGTGCCTGATGTGGGGAGCGTTTTGGTCGAAATCCGTACGAGTTTGGACAGAAATCAGCCTCAAAGATCGCTTCCAGTATCAGTTTCAACGCGCCTTGTACCACCCGATCCCGAATACTAGGAATTTGAAGCGTTCTCATTTTTCCGTTCGCCTTCGGGATGTCTACTTTACGATTGGCCTGTGGTTTGTAGGTTCCGGCCTGCAGCTCTGTTCGGATGCTTTCCAGGAACTCTCTGACGCCCGCTTGCTCCACATCTGCGAAGCTTTGTCCATCGATGCCCGGGGCTCCGCCGTTTTTCTTCGCATGTTGATATGCTTCGTAGAGCGTCGTCATGTTGGTAATGTGAGTGAATATCCCCCAGAACCGATGCGAAGGTTCAGACTTCGCCTTTTGGTATATCCGCCGCCTTAGTTCCTGCAAGTTGATGGATGTTTTTGTCATGGCATCCTTGCCTCCCTTTATCGTACAGGTTCGGACCCTTCCCTCCTCGCGTGTTTTACTGCACGCGTATCCACGGTACTACGATCCGTTCCGCCACCCTGACACCTACCGCACCCATTTCCCGATCACGGTTATAAAGGCGGTCTCCTCGATGAGATTTCTTCACCGGGTGTCGAGGGCTTCTCCAGTTTCCACAGCAACTTTCCCTCCATGTCGCCGCTGATACCCCGCCGGTGAGGACTGCCGTTTCAGACTCGTTTCGGTCAGCTCTTGTTGCTTTCGCACGTTATAGACCGTCTCAGCCACCGGAGTTGCGTGTAAAGAGGCTACATCTACGTTCATTGCACATTACAACCTGGAGTTTTGCCCGTGCTCCTGAAGAGCACGATGTCAGAGAGCTCCACCGTTTCGCTTTCACTCCACGGTGCCTCTCAGGCTACGGGAGGGGAGTCTCTCCTCCCGGTTGGACTTGCACCAACTAGTTACTGTGTCCTTAGCTGGACACGCCTATTTGCCAGCGGAGAGAGTACAGTTCATGAACCTGTTCCTTGGTCACTATCTGTTTCGGAGTATCCGTGATATATACACTGATTCCGCTGAGCCTTTTAGTCCTCTCTCGATAGGAAATATTCTTTTTCTTTTCGTTGGTGGCACGCGCCGTAAGCTCTTTTTTCGGTCTGCTCCGGAGTCAATTTATAAATCACCAATCGGGTCGGGAACTTTTGTGTTTTCCCCAGATAAACTTTGTCTAATTCCATGATTTCTCCGGGCTGCAGTCGATCCATAATGGCTTCGAGGTTGATTTCCTTATACACAGAATCTTTTTTGACATTTCCGTTTTGAAAGTACTCGACGATTGGGTTCTTCTCGTAAACACGAACGTTCAATTTGAGGCGAGACACATAAAATGCACCACGCTGTTCCATCTCTCGAAAATCGGCTAAGCAAAAATAACCCAAATCTCGAATACACAAATCCCCCTGTTTAACTGTCTTCACTCGCTCTGTTCCATAAGAACCATCACTACGGTATTAAGTCAATAGGTAGACACACCCAACAAATACTATCTGAATATTCGAACCAGTCATTCCTATTGCCGCGTCTAAACTGCAGTTTTGAGCAATTTTTTGTTCACTGTCTGGACATTTCAGCCATGCATAGTATAAAGTGGACCCCTGTGTCAAGACACTGATTTTCTAGTTTAAGTTATGAAACTGTTACTGATTACTTCAGATAGCGTTAGGAGGGTGCAATGAAGTGCGCCCCTTTGATAATAGACTTCAGCCGGTGTTAGGTAGCCGAGCGATTGGTGTGGGCGGTCGTAGTTGTATTCGTTAAGAGAGTATTTAATTGAATCTATAGGCACACTTTTCGTCTCGTCTATTTTGATGAATTGTTATTCGTGTGCTTGGTCCAGTTCTTTGATTCAGTTGGTCGTTGAGGCATACCTTTTTGTTCAACCATTGACTTCACATGTGAGTCATACATACTGATCATTTTCTGTTCTTGGGAAGATGACATCTTCCCACTTTTCACTTGACTCTCTAACCCAGTCTTGAAACTAGACTCTAAATCTTTAATTAAAGTTGCTTCGGAAATGTTTTTGCTTGAAGCAATTTGGACAAGTGATTTTTTGGCTTTTAGATCATTTTGGAGTACAGTTGACGAAATACCCAATATTTTGGTTAGTTCTGTCGTATTCATCATCATCCCCATTCCACCGTATGGATGATTCTTGGCACCAGACCAATTCCTTGGAGACGAAGAGTTACTGCTGTTTGTTGAAGCTGTAGTTTTTGACGAACCACTTGGTTGATTCGGCGTTCCACAACCAGCAACTAATCCGAGGCTGGTTATTGTCAACATAGCAGTTACAAATGTCTGACGCACTTTCATTTGATCCCCTACCTTTGAGGTTAATTGTGCCAACAGTTCATAATCTAATAGTGGATCGTTGAAACTCTATCGAATTTTTGTGGTTCATTTCATTAGCATTGCATGAAATTCTGCGTAGATTGTCAAGCGAGTGATTTCAGGCAGATTTTATCGGGCTGAATATTGGGTGTTTTTGCATATCCCCTCGAAAAGGTTCGTTTTTGATACAAAGCGACGCACATCCATGTGACATGTAGTTGTGACTTTGATAGATATTTGTCGTGGTAATTTGATTTTTATTTGGCGCACAGAATTGAGCTTGGAATTGTACACTTGAGGTGGCCGTTCGGAGATAATTTGATTAGGATATTGTGATGTAAATCGAGCTCATTTAGTCATCGGGATAGAATAAGTATGCACTGTTGAACACGACCAATAATATCGCTCTCGGGCAGAAAGCTGCGATATGCGTTACTCTTAAACAACTACGTGAGACAGAAGTGTCGAGCGAGTCTGATAGAATTGATCAAGATGTCGAAACACATAAGGGTCGCGTTTGAACTATGGAGAGGCAGGATAACACTTTGGTTCCATTTATGTCAGGTAACCCCGTGGCTCCGCTAGAATTGGAAACGGCCCGGTTGCTACACCTGATTTACAATCATGCCCCTCATGACGGTGCTTTTAGCCAGCGCATCCCGGGTTTGCATGTTAGTCGCTATTCACGAACGGATACCGAGTACGTGAAAACCTTCTACTCGCCCTCGTTGTTTGTCATTGCACAAGGGGCAAAGACTGTCACGGTGGGAGAACAGATCTATCAGGCCGACCGATCACGCATACTTATGTTCCCAGTTGCCCTTCCTGTTGCCATGCAGACCACACATGCCAGTTATTCCGAACCGTTCCTGGGCGTTAGGCTAGACCTCGAACCACAAAGGATAGCTGAATTGGTTCTGAAAGTGTATCCCAATGGTCTGTCTCCAGTTCGTGTAAGGAGTGCAGGTTATGTAATTGACGCCAATTCGAGCATTCTAAACGCGGTGACGAGGCTGCTAGAGTGTTTGCACAGTTCCGGCGATGTTGAATTGCTTGCCCCACTTGTGGTTGATGAGATTTTGATACGACTCCTTCGCAGCCCCATCGGCGCTCACGTCGCTGAAATGGGTTATGCGGACTCAAGCGTGCAGCGAGTTGCCAAGGCGATTGCTTGGCTTCGAGATAACTTTTCCCAGCAAATAAAGGTTGCAGACATGGCACAGTTAGTACACATGAGTGCGACGTCATTTCATAAGCATTTTAAGTCAGTCACTTCGATGAGCCCTCTGCAATACCAAAAGGCGCTACGACTTCAAGAAGCGAGGCGTTTGATGTTATCTAATCAGGCGGACGTGACCACTGCAGGTCGGCTAGTGGGATATGTGAGCGATTCTCATTTCAGCCGAGATTACAGCCGCTTCTTCGGAAATTCACCAATTAGAGATATCTCGAAACTGCGTAAACAAACACAAAAACTAGACGGATAAATACCATGTGTGACGCTACCACGAGTTTCAACCTGCACTGCCGGTATGCATCGTTTCGTCGGTTTCTTCTCCTTGTATCTCGCGGCCGCAAGACTTAGCGGGCTTTTTCTTTTTCGTGAACACCAAACAAATTGAACGTACACACCCCCCACTTTATAAATGATGGAAGGCCAGTGTTCGATCGGTAGGATCAGGCAAGAAGTGAATAAAAACAGGCAAATGTTCGGACGAGACGGAGACTACAATGACTTGTGCTAACGGTGTTGATTGACTATACCCACCGTGGCGGTTCAAGTAGCTCTATAACTCACCAGCTTAAGGAGGATTACTATGCGTGTTTTTGTCACTGGGGCAACAGGTTTCATCGGATCTGCCGTTGTACGCGAACTCCTTGATGCAGGGCATCAGGTCGTCGGGCTCGCGCGTTCAGACAAGTCTGCCGCAGCAATATCTGCTGCCGGGGCTGAGGTACATCGGGGAGACCTCGACAACTTCGACAGCCTTCGTAACGGCGTCTCTGCAGCGGACGGCGTGATTCACTTAGCCTTTAACAACATTTCCGCAACCACGAGTTTTGTGGATGCCGTTGAGGCGGATCGACGCGCTATCGAAACCATGGGCGAAGCCCTCGCGGGGTCCAATCGGCCCTTTGTTATCACTTCCGGGACCGCGCTTCTCACGCCAGGGCGCCTCGTAACGGAAGAAGATGCGACTGATTCTGCGTCTCCTGCAGCGCTCCGAATTCCCTCAGAAGAGGCAGCACTGTCATTCGCCACGCGAGGTGTGCGTGTATCGCTGGTGCGGCTCCCGCTTTCAGTACACGGCAACGGTGACAATGGCTTCGTTCCGGCCCTTATCAGCATTGCCCGGGACAAGGGCGTCTCGGTCTATCCAGGCGATGGGTCTAATCGCTGGCCTGCCGTGCATAGACTCGACGCGGCGAGCTTGTTCCGGTTGGCCATGGAATCGGCACCGGCTGGCGCACGACTACACGGAGTTGGGGACGAGGGAGTGTCATTTCATGACATCGCACAAGTCATCGGCCGCCGTCTCAACCTACCAGTGAGCTCCATTTCCAACGAAGAGGCGGATGACCACTTCAACTGGCTCGCCCCCATGGTCAAGGTCGACCACGCGGCATCGAGCACTCAGACCAAAAAGCAGCTAGGATGGAACCCGGTACAGCCTGGGCTGATCGAGGACATCGAACAGCACTACTTTACAAACTGAGGAGCGTCACTCATCAGGACAATCTAAGGCAAAGTCCCAAGCACTTTTGACGTCCTATCGATTGAATGATTCAATCTCTCATCAATTACTAAGGGGCTGTCCCAAAAGTCATCATAGATGACTGGAGGGATAGCTCCCTTTCTGTAAACAAAAAGAAATCGCCTTTTGGTAAAATGGAAGTGTCGAGCAACCATGTCCAAAGGGGCGATTTCTTTGTTTATTGAGTATAACATGGATCAGCTATATCTCCCAATGAATTTGGAGTTGGACATTCCCCCTAATCATATCTCTCGTGTGGTAAACACAGCCGTTACCCGCCTAGATGACGCCATCTTTGAAGTTGCTTACCCTGGCGGCGGTCGAGATAGCTACCACCCTAAAATGATGACAAAAATCGTGATTTATGCCTATACACAGCGGATTTACTCCTCCCGACAAATCGCTAAGGCTGTTCGAGAAAATATACCGTTCATGTGGCTAGCGGGAAGACAAACGCCTGACTTTCGGACAATTAACAGATTTTGAACAGAACGCATGAAGGATGTTTTGGAAAAAATCTTCACCAGTGTACTCGAGCTGTTGATTGAAGAGGGGTACGTCAAGCTGGAGAACTACTTTGTTGATGGCACAAAGATTGAAGCAAACGCGAACCGATACACGTTTGTCTGGGGCAAAGCCGTCGCTAAGCATAAAGCTAGACTTCAGGAAAAGGTGAAGACACTTTTGCTTCCATAGAGGAACTAGAACGACAAGAAGAACTCGAACACAGTGGCCATGACCTACTTGAGCTGGGCGAGTCCTCACAGTTGACCAGTGAGAAACTTGAACAGACGGTTCAGAAG
>NZ_JBHUCX010000102.1:78434-80077 GCF_042678105.1 Alicyclobacillus fodiniaquatilis | reverse complement strand
GGTTCGATGACCCACGGGGGCGACGTTCTACCCGGCTACCGGAGTATACAACCCCTATAATGAAAGAGGTCAACCAGTAAGAACTGGCTGACCTCATAATACGATGGGGGGCTAATTCAAGAAGTCGACGTAAAAACCGATATCGGACGAGGAGGAGTACCAGATGTCCAAGTGCCCAAAATGCGACAATGATACATTTGAGATGGAGAGCGTACGTGTTCTCAACGCCCCTACGGAGTTGTTTTCTGTAAAGTGTTCACATTGTGATACTGTAATTACGATGTTTCCTCCCTATCTAGATACAACTACCGGTTCAGTCGTTAGTCAACTTGAAGGTCTTTCAGGTTTATTCCGAAAAAAAGTAAAATGATAATAGTTCTGGATTCAAGGTTACGTAACATGCCTTACCGGACGCCACTTTACGGGATAGCGTTGTTGTGAAGGGACAGAAGGGGCGATAAAAGTGCTGAAATCACTGAAAATAGTCATTTTCTTACTTATTGCGATGTTCGTTATCATATGTGTTTCAGCTGGCATTTTGATGTACAAGTCAGCAGTTTCATCTCCCAAAAGTGTCACAAGTGTACAAACTGCAATCGGGACAAAACAGTAATACTTATTTTCTGTTCTTTCTCCTGTAGTTAACAGCGCAACACCCCCAAAGAAACATAAATGAATTATGTTTCATTCAAAACACTGTGGAACCCCTTGTCGAACAAGGAGTTCCACAGTGTTTTGTTACTTTTTGCGTTCTTCTCGAATGAAACATAAAATAAGTTGGCGTATTTGCACCTTTCCCCGAAAAGGTTAATTTCAGATTTTTAAAAAGGGGTTAAGAAAGAAGAATGCGTTTTCCTCCCTTGAATGTTTCTATGCAAGCGGACTTCTAAAAAAAGCGTGACAAAATTGTGTCAGATCACATATTATTGACTTAAGAAAATTTTCGATCATTATTCAATGTAACCGGAAGGAGACTGAAGATATGCTGAATTTCAATGATTACATGAAGGGACCAGATGTCGACGCCCATGAAGTATTCGATGAATTTTTCGGCAGCGATGGTATCACTTTCCGTGACATGAAAGCGCTTTCTGAATTAGCCGCCAGTAAATATGAGGTAAATTTATACAAAAGGCTCTGCCATATGCCCATGAAAATAAGAATGTTTTTCGCTCCATATCGAAGAAAGGTGTAGTTGGAGTCCCGCCAACAAACACGCGAATATACAGCCGTCCATTATGATTGCAAAGGAATTGCCACTAGACCCCATGATTTTCACTATGGCTCATGAATTGAAACATCATCTCGTTGACCAGCACTCGAGAGTATCCTTTTGCGACCAGTCGAACGAACGTGAACCTATAGAAGGGGTATCGCTAGCGAAACGCAAATTTCGTACGCTAAGCTCAAAAGTGACGTGAAAGATGACTTTAATGCCACTTTTGAGCTTTCCAGAGCTAAGAAACCAGGTCCCTAAGCTGGATAACTCACCGAAATAGCGTCGTAAAAGTCGTGATGAGTGCTTATCAAACGACTTAGAGTACAGAAAATCGGCACTTTCCATCCATAAATTGTCTTAGCGTACGTCAGCATTCAGGTTTAGGGCATATGATGTAATTAATCCAGTTGGTTGTACAAGGGCA
>NZ_JBHUCX010000102.1:77182-78269 GCF_042678105.1 Alicyclobacillus fodiniaquatilis | reverse complement strand
CTGTAAACAAAAAGAAATCGCCTTTTGGTAAAATGGAAGTGTCGAGCAACCATGTCCAAAGGGGCGATTTCTTTGTTTATTGAGTATAACATGGATCAGCTATACCTCCCAATGAATTTGGAGTTGGACATTCCCCCTAATCATATCTCTCGTGTGGTAAACACAGCCGTTACCCGCCTAGATGACGCCATCTTTGAAGTTGCTTACCCTGGCGGCGGTCGAGATAGCTACCATCCTAAAATGATGACAAAAATCGTGATTTATGCCTATACACAGCGGATTTACTCCTCCCGACAAATCGCTAAGGCTGTTCGAGAAAATGTACCGTTCATGTGGCTAGCGGGAAGACAAACGCCTGACTTCCGGACAATTAACAGATTTCGAACAGAACGCATGAAGGATGTTTTGGAAAAAATCTTCATCGGTGTACTCGAGCTGTTGGTTGAAGAGGGGTACGTCAAGCTGGAGAACTACTTTGTTGATGGCACAAAGATTGAAGCAAACGCGAACCGGTACACGTTTGTCTGGGGCAAAGCCGTCGCTAAGCATAAAGCTAGACTTCAGGAAAAGGTGAAGACACTTTTTGCTTCCATAGAGGAACTAGAACGACAAGAAGAACTCGAACACAGTGGCCATGACCTACTTGAGCTGGGCGAGTCCTCACAGTTGACCAGTGAGAAACTTGAACAGACTAGAGGTTCGACTACAAGAAGAGCCTAAGAACAAGCCCCTTCGGAGAACGGTACGCCAAATTCGGCGGGATCTTCTGCCTCGCCTACAAAAGTACGAATCACAACAGCAGACACTTGGTGACCGGAATAGTTTCAGCAAAACTGACCCCGATGCCACGTTTATGAGAATAAAAGAAGATCACATGAAAAATGGACAATTGAAACCTGGTTACAATGTTCAGGTCGGTACAGAGAACCAGTTTATTTTGGGCTATACCCTTCACCAACGTCCGACGGATACAAGATGCCTCATCCCACATTTGAAACACGTAAAAGAGTGTCTTGGCAAAATCCCAAAGACGATTGTGGCGGATGCAGGGTACGGTGGCGAAGAAAATTATGCGTATCTCGAGAAG
>NZ_JBHUCX010000102.1:77066-77172 GCF_042678105.1 Alicyclobacillus fodiniaquatilis | reverse complement strand
CATCCCACATTTGAAACACGTAAAAGAGTGTCTTGGCAAAATCCCAAAGACGATTGTGGCGGATGCAGGGTACGGTGGCGAAGAAAATTATGCGTATCTCGAGAGA
>NZ_JBHUCX010000102.1:76900-77056 GCF_042678105.1 Alicyclobacillus fodiniaquatilis | reverse complement strand
CAAGAAGAGCCTAAGAACAAGCCCCTTCGGAGAACGGTACGCCAAATTCGGCGGGATCTTCTGCCTCGCCTACAAAAGTACGAATCACAACAGCAGACACTTGGCGACCGGAATAGTTTCAGCAAAACTGACTCCGATGCCACGTTTATGAGAATG
>NZ_JBHUCX010000102.1:76697-76855 GCF_042678105.1 Alicyclobacillus fodiniaquatilis | reverse complement strand
GAAGAACTTGATGGGGTTGTAAAATACAACTCATTTCACAAAGAGCAATCCAAGGCGTGGAAGAATGACCCGAGTCGGGTTGAAAACTGGCACTACGATGCAGATAAGGATGTATGGACGTGTTTGAACCAACGAAAGCTGACATTTCAAAGGCAGAG
>NZ_JBHUCX010000102.1:0-76687 GCF_042678105.1 Alicyclobacillus fodiniaquatilis | reverse complement strand
GAAGAACTTGATGGGGTTGTAAAATACAACTCATTTCACAAAGAGCAATCCAAGGCGTGGAAGAATGACCCGAGTCGGGTTGAAAACTGGCACTACGATGCAGACAAAGATACTTGGACGTGTATGAACCAACGAAAGCTGACATTTCAAAGGCAGACTAGAGGAAAAACCGGCAGTGGGTACCAGACGCAGCTACGAACATACCGAAGCGAGAATTGCGAAGGGTGCTTACTCCGGGAACGCTGTACGAAGTCTTCTGGTAACAGAGAGATTAGAGTGAGCCTTGAGTATCTTCGCTACAAGCAGCAAGCCGCCGAACGACTTCGAAGTCCTGAAGGAAAAGAACTAGCCATTCGGCGAATGACTGAAGTGGAGAGCGTGTTTGGGCAGATAAAGAACAACCGTGGATTCAGACGATTCCTACTCCGAAGCCTACCCAAGGTTACCGTGGAAGTTGGGTGGATTTCGCTTGCCCACAATCTGTTGAAGAAAGCCGCTGTTGACGAGATGAGGCAGAAAGTTGGATGAGAAGACCTCATCTTTTTCTCAACTTTTAACAAAAAAACCACCACTACCAAGGAAAAGCTGCCCCGTCAGCGATTTTCAACCGCTTTTGGGACAGCCCCTTCGGTTACCGGCTTTATTTGCCGGTTACCGACTTTATTCACGGGTTACCGACTTTATTTTCTGGTTACCAACTTTATTCACGTTCTACAGCTTCAGTATCACGTATTCACAAAGCGTCGTTGCGTCTTTTTGCCGTCATACGAGAAAATCACATCGCGCCCTTCGACGACGGTTTGCAAATGACATGTTCGCCCCCACACTCGGAATAGGTATGGCATCGTCTTTTCAAGATGCTTCAAGTCCAATTCCGTGCCTTCGTACTCGTGTTTGATGAACAACTCGCCATTGCGATTGTAATCTCCGTCTTCGACATACAGTACAGGAATGCCACCGTTGACGCGCGAGGCAACTATCGAATCCCTGACTTTTTCCCAGTCTGTCTCGACAATGCGCCAGTCGTTGCCGACCTTTTGGTACAGGTACAAGTCGAGATCTTCAATCAGAGACTTCGTCAGATAGTTGCGCAGAAAAGAAACGTCATTCTCCATCTCGCGCACTTCAAACATCTTTTCCCGCCCTTGGTTGGGTTCGCGCAGAAACCGTTCGCGCTCCTCCTCTGTCGGGCTGTTCCAACGCTTCTCAATGTCCTCCCACATGGCCAGCCCTAAGTGATACGGGTTGATGGATGTGCGCGAAGGCAAAACGACGCCCGAATGCATCTTGGCGAATTCGAGCGCATCCTCCTCCAGCAGATCCATTTCGCGCATGATGCGCAAATGCCAGTACGTCGCCCAGCCCTCATTCATGATTTTGGTTTCCATCTGCGGCCAGAAGTACAGCATCTCCTCGCGCAAAATGGAGAGAATGTCGCGTTCCCACTCTTCGAGCACTGGGCTGTTTTCAATGACGAACAGCATGACGTCCTTTTGCGCCGCCCGCGGTTTGACCATCGGTTTTTTGGCTTTTACGTCCGCCTCTGTCTCGCCAATCGACCAAAGGTCGTCGTAAGGCGTCCGGGCGTGATCGGCCGATTGAAAAATAGGCTGATACTCGCCGTGGCGATCGCGATATTGCTGCTGCTTCACTTTCGCCCGCGCGTTGCGGCCATCTGTGGAGCTATCCACATGTTCAGACAACGCGAGTCCAGCATCGAGCAGTTCTTCGACTTTATGCCGATTGTATTTCAACTCATATTGACGAATGCGCTGCGCGCTTGAGGCCATCCGCTCCACCATATCGCGCGAAGTGTAACGAAAGGTGGCATTGTTTTTAAAAAAGTCACAGTGCGCCAGGACATGTGCGCACACCGTTTTGTTTTGCAAGAGCGTGTTGCCGTCGAGCAGAAACGCGTAACAAGGATCCGAATTGATGACGAGTTCATAAATGCGGCTGAGCCCCAATTCGTAATCCAGCCGCATTCTATGAAAGGTTTTACCGAAACTCCAGTGACTAAACCGCGTCGGCATCCCGTAAGCGCCAAACGTGTAAATCACATCAGACGGACAGACTTCATAGCGCATTGGGTAAAAATCCAGCCCATTTTTTTGGGCGATGTCCGTCATTAAATCAATGCTTTTTTCCAGTTCATCGAGTTCTTGTTGGTTCATGCGCTTCTCACCCCATCTCGCCGCGAGAAGAAATGCTTCAACGCGGCATAGATGTCCGTTTTATCGCGAATCACAAAACGGCGAAACACGGGCCAGTCGAGCTTGCCAAAGGCGTTCATCATCGTCGAGTTCCGCCCGTACTGATTCACTTCACTATATCCAAACATTTGTGATTTTTGGCATAATTGTTCAACCAACTTTACACATTTCTCATTGTCGGAAGTCAAGTTGTCACCGTCGGAAAAATGAATTGGATATATATTATACCGATCCGGCGGATAATCCCGATTGATGATGTTCAACGCAAACTCGTACGCAGACGAACAAATCGTGCCGCCGCTTTCCCCTTTTGTGAAGAAGTGTTCCTCTGAAACCTCATGCGCTTCTGTGTGGTGCGCAATGTAGCGAATGTGCACGTTCTCGTATTTCGTGCGCAAAAAACGCGTCATCCAAAAGAAAAATGTGCGCGCGCAATATTTTTCAAACAGTCCCATCGATGTGCGTATGACGTAATTGAGAAAATGCTTGCTCGCCACCACACTGTGCCAGCTTCCCCGCTTTGACAAGAGACCTAGCCACATTGCGCCGCAGCCATTCGCCCTGCTAACATACAGATAGCGGTCTATCCTGAAAATAATACGGCGCCCAAGTGCTACACCATCCGCAATGCCTTGATTGAATGGCAGTTTCATGATTCTGCTGGTGCAAAACGCATCACGCATAGCGGTCTACCATCGTGATCGAAAACGAAAGGAGTGTCTCCCATGTCTGAAATCACCCCCCGCCAGTCCGCCTTGTTGGACGCCCTGCGCACACAAAATACCGAACCAATTCCCGGTCAGGCCCTGGCGCGCCAACTCGGTGTCACGCGGCAAGTGGTTGTCCATGACATCGCATTGCTCCGCGCATTGGGTCACCAAATTCTCTCTACGCCCAAAGGCTATATTCTGCAAACTGGCAGTACGCGGCAACGGACTTTGCTCGCAGTCTCCCATCCCCCCGACAAAGCGGCTGTCGAGTTGTACACCCTCATCGATTGTGGTTTAAGCGTGGTCGACGTGCGTGTGGAGCACCAGATTTACGGCGAAATCACCGGCAATCTATACTTGTCCTCCCGGCGTGACATCGACCATTTTCTCGCCAAAGTGAACGACCAAAACGTTCCCTTGCTCTCTTCTTTGACCGACGGTGTTCACTACCACCTCGTTGAATACGATCACGATCAACAGCTCAAAGAAGCTGTGCAACAGTTGCAGCACGGCGGCATCGAAGTGTTTGACTGGACTTCCTGAACTTCCAGGTTGACTAGAATCCGCACAACGAAAATGAAAACCCACCAACCCTGAAATTGTGCTAGTAAATGTATATACACATGTATATGCTATAATCAGCACAAAAAGGGGGTGGAAGTGCATGTCCAAGCAAGTCACTTCATCTGTCTATGGGGACCGATTGCTGAAAGTAGAACCTTTTGGCATTGAGCAGGTCCCACTCCGTGAACGTCACGGCAATACATTCGGTCAATTCACGCTGTGGCTCGGCAGCAATCTGACCATCGCCGATTACGCCCTGGGCTTTATTCCGGTATCACTCGGGTTGTCCTGGACGTGG
Organism: Alicyclobacillus fodiniaquatilis; assembly: GCF_042678105.1. Lineage (NCBI taxonomy): Bacteria > Bacillati > Bacillota > Bacilli > Caryophanales > Alicyclobacillaceae > Alicyclobacillus > Alicyclobacillus fodiniaquatilis. The sequence goes on along the minus strand of NZ_JBHUCX010000102.1, from coordinate 72,902 downwards.
GCCATCATCTCGATTCTCATCGGCAACCTACTCGGCGCACTCGTGTTGGGGCTGTGCTCAGCGATGGGGCCGTCGTACGGCTTGCCGCAGCTCATTATCACGCGCCGGATGTTTGGGCGCATCGGTGGTTATCTCCCAGCGCTGCTCAACTTTGTCAGCACGATTGGCTGGTTTACCGTCAACAACATTCTTGGGTCGTTTGGCCTACACGCACTTTTTCCGGGTTTATCCTTTCCAGTTGCGGCAGTCTTGCTCGTCCTTTTGCAAGGGTTGGTCGCAGTCTTTGGTTACAACATCATTCACACATACGAACGCGTGATGTCAGTAGTGCTTGGCATCATGTTTGCCATTGTCACCATCATCAGTCTCGCGCACTTTCATCAGCTCGCAGCTTATCACGCCACCACGCACCATACCGGGTTGGCGGCGATGGTGATCATTGGCGCCATGTTCTCCTATTTGGGTTCCTGGGGGCCGTACGGCTCGGATTACAGCCGCTATTTGCACGCCCATACAAGCAAGTTCAAAGTCGGCTTTTTGGGCGGACTGGGTTCGTTCCTCGCCTCCACCTGGATTGAATTGGTCGGCATGTTCGTCGCCATTTTGGCTGCTGGCAAAGGCAGCAATTCGATTGACGCCTTGCACCTTTCCATGGGCAGCTTCGGCATTCCGGCGACCATCGCCGTCATTCTGGGCGGCACCGCTGCCGACGCCATCAATTTGTACTCCAATTCCTTATCGGCGGCGACGTTAAATTTGCGCTTGCCGCGGTGGTTGCTCGTCGTTGGCGCCAGCGTGCTCGGGCTCATTTTGAGCTTGATTGGGCACGGGCAATTTGAATCGAATTTCGAAAACTTCCTGCTCTTGATTGGCTATTGGATCACGCCGTGGATGGGTGTCCTCTTCGCCGATTTCTACGTGCGCAAAAGCAGCCCAGAGGCTGATGTGAAGTCAGGTGTAGCTTGGCCAGGCTTCATCAGTTTTCTCGCGGGCATCATCGTCTCCATTCCGTTTATGAACAGTTCCATCTATGAAGGCGCGCTGGCGAAAAGCTGGAATGGGTTGGATCTCACCTTTTATGTCGGCTTTCTGGTCTCATTTGTGCTCTATTTGCTGCTCAAACCACGGCGCAAAACGCGCTTGCAATAGCTTTTTGGCGCACCGTACTCGAATCTCTCAAGGGGAGATGCCACGCAGGCAGGCATCTCCCCTTTGCATATGAAAAGACGCTGCAAACATGCGCATCTTACCCTTCTGCACCCCGGTACTTCAAGCCAATATGCGTCACTTCCCGCCCCTTGACGACGACGTACTCTACGAGACTGTGGAGGAAAGCGCGGGTGAAATCGAGATCGGACAAATCCGACGCTTGCAAGTGATACAGGTAATCCTGTACGGGAAATGTCTGTGCGCGCACAGGCAAATCCGTCGCTGTGCGCTTACATTCATCCATTTCGGCGGTGATGGTTTGAATCGTGGATAGATAGTTGTCTTTTAACTGTGTGTAGCTTTGCCTTGGCATATCAGACTCCATCAAAAGGCGCTCCAGCCCCAGTTCTGCCTTCTGCAGTTGGCGCCGCAACTGTCGTAAACGCGTGTCACGCTCGCCTGCCGCTTGTTTGGTCGGCTCAGTGTTGACCGTCATTTCTTTGTACGCTTCCAGCAATCTGAGGATCCATCGCCATAGCGCCTGCTCTATTTTATCTGCTGGCACATTGGGCTGTTGGCACATCTGGCGGCCAAAGCGAAACGCGCGAGAACACGTGTAGTAGCGATACTCCCGCCCCTGGTAACGTTGTTTCTGACAGACCATGCCCGCGCCACACTCAGCGCAAACGAGGATGCCCGTGAGCGGATGGCGGGATCGACCCGGATTTTGCTTGCGGCGCGCGCGCAGTTTCACTTGCGCCTGTTCAAACATCTCGCGGCTGATGATGGCCGGGTGCGTATCTGTGACGACAATCCAATCCTCCGGCGCCATCTCATTGCGCCCCTGAACTTTGGTGTACCCTCTGTCATCAAAAATCCGCTTCAGCGTATTGCGCGTCTTGCCGTAGACCAAGTCGCCGACATATGCCGGATTGCGCAAGACCTGACCAACCGTGCCCCTCGACCACAAACGACCATTTTTCGTGCGCATCTCACGGTCGTTGAGATATGCGGCAATCCGGAACGTGCCATAGTCCTCCGCCGTGTACAGACGAAAAATCGTCTCGACAATTTCCTTCTGCGTGAAATCTATCTCCAACTGGTGCGTATCGCGGTTGAGCACATAGCCAATCGGCGCCTCGCCCATCCACATGCCGCGCCGCGCCAACATCTTCTTGCCGCTCGACACGCGCGAGGAAATGCGCTTGCTCTCCATTTCAGCCATCACCGAGTGAATGCCCAGCAAATCCAATGTCTCGGGTCGATCACTGTCCAAATTGTCGTTGATGGCAATGATCCGCACGCCATATTGCGTAAAGCGGCTGACCACCTCGACATGTTCTGCTTGATCACGACTGATACGGCTGATCTCCTTAAACACAATCACGTCAAACTTCCGCGCTTGCGCGTCGCCAAGCGCCCGCTGAATGGCGGGGCGTTGGAGAAAACGCGTATAATAGCCACTCTGATCAAAATCTGTATAGACACACGCCGCTGCCAGTTCATATGCGTCCCCTAAGCGGCGGATATACTCCTGTGCATACTCCACCTGGTTTTCCAGGCTCTCTCCTTGCATATCTGTACTGACGCGGGCGTAAACGGCGCAACGTTGCACAGGCATTCACCTCCAGCTAAGCCGTCCATCAACATACGCGACAGTTACGTTCCCTCATCCGCTTTGCCGACGAACCGAACATCCATGTCCACACCGTGCGTCTGCAGCAACCAACGCTCAATTTCCTGCAACAACCACGTCTTTAGCTCAGGCGCATCCGCTTTGTAAATCAATTGAGCGCGATCCAACCGGATCTCCCCATCCACTTGTCCCGCCCCCTGACGAATGGATTTGCAACAAGCCCACTCGGTTCAATCTATGCGCTGTGGGTTGTCCAATATGGCACCCATACCGTTCGGGCGCAAAGCGAGGCATTCGAATGAACACGAAATCAGACAGGCCCATCTATCGATCACGCCATTGACAATTGCCATATCTATCCCTTATATTGATCTGCAACTTGATACAATTGACTACAAAACGATGACCAAGGACATGGATGCCCATCCCCGGCCGAGCAGAGAGGAAATTCAGCGGCTGAAAGATTTCCCGGCACAGATGCGCGTTTACCACCTTGCAGTTGCTCTGGGGAAACCTTATTCGCATAGCGAATAAAGTGATTATCTAGAGCCGGGTGCCACATCGCCCCCGTTATCAGATGAAGCGATGCCTTCACTTTGGCATCAAAATTAGGGTGGAACCACGACACGCTCGTCCCTTTGCGGACAGGGTGTTTTTTTTATTTTAAACGTGGTCAGTACAACAATTCAGCCCAGCGGGCGAAAGGAGTCAGATGTCATGTGTTCTGTCAAAGTAAAATTGCCGGACGATAAAGTACTGGAGGTAGAACAAGGAACCACCATCCTGGACGTGGCATCCGCCCTTCGTCCTGGGCTTGGCAAAAAAGCGCTCGGCGGCAAAATCGACGGCCAATTGGTGGATGTGTATACGCCCATCGTGCGCGATGCAGAGGTGGAAATCGTCACGGCGGATATGCCGGAAGGCTTGCACATGCTCCGGCACAGCACGGCCCATCTGCTGGCGCAGGCGCTCAAGCGACGATACGGGGACGCAAGCGTTCAATTGGGCGTAGGCCCCGTGATTGAGAGCGGATTTTACTATGATGTCTCACTGCCTGCCCCCATCTCTGTGAACGATTTAGCTGACATCGAGCAAATCATGCAGGAAATCGCCCAAGAAAATTTGCCGATTCAGCGCGAAGTGGTGACAAAGACACAGGCGCTCGAACTGTTTGCCAACAGCGCGTTGAAACAGGAATTGATTCACGAACTGCCGGAAAGTGAGGTCATCACGCTGTATCGGCAAGGCGAATTTTACGATCTCTGCCGCGGACCTCATGTCCCCAATACAGGGCAGCTCAAAATTTTTAAGCTGCAAGCGGTGGCTGGCGCCTACTGGCGTGGGGATGCAAAGCGCCAGATGCTGCAGCGCATTTACGGCACGGCGTTCGCCAAAAGACAACAACTGGAGTCGCACTTGCAGTTCGTGGAGGAAGCGAAAAAGCGAGATCATCGCAAACTGGGCAAAGCGCTGGAGTTGTTCATGTTTTCCGACGAAGCGCCGGGCATGCCCTTCTACCTGCCAAAAGGCCTGACGCTTCGCCAAACGCTGGAAGCCTATGAGCAGGATCTGCAAATGCAGACAGGTTACGAGGAAGTGCGGACACCGCTGTTGATGAACCAACAATTGTGGGAACAATCCGGCCACTTTGCGCACTATCGCGAAAATATGTACTTCACGGATGTGGAACAGGTGAAATTTGCCCTCAAGCCGATGAATTGCCCTGGCCACATGTTGATCTATAAACACAAGCTGCGTTCCTACCGCGACTTGCCCATCCGCATGTCGGAAAATGGCCAGGTGCATCGCCACGAATTGTCTGGCACACTCAATGGCATGATGCGCGTGCGGACGTTTACGCAAGACGATGCCCATATCTTTGTGCGGCCGGATCAAATTGAAACGGAAATTGCGGACATCATGCGCCTCATAGACCAAATGTACGGCCAATTTGGCTTTGACTACCGCTACGAGTTGTCGACACGGCCAGACAATTCGATGGGAACGGATGAACAGTGGGAAGAAGCGGAGTTGGCGCTGAAAACGGTCTTGGACCATCAGGCGTTGTCCTATCACATCAATGCAGGCGACGGCGCGTTTTACGGCCCGAAAATCGACTTTCACATTCAAGACGCGTTGGGACGCAGTTGGCAGTGCGCCACCATTCAACTGGACTTCCAGATGCCTGAAAAGTTCGATCTCAGCTACATGTCGGAAACGAGCAGCAAATGCCGCCCTGTCGTCATTCATCGGGCCATTTTTGGCTCGATTGATCGGTTTCTTGGCATTTTGCTTGAACACTATGCGGGCGCATTTCCCGTTTGGCTGGCGCCTGTGCAAGTTGGCATCGTGCCCATCAACGAACGCCATCACGCCTATGCGGCGCAGATTCAACGCGAGCTGACGGCCGCAGGGATTCGCAGTGAAGTGGACAGTCGCAACGAAAAAATTGGCTACCGCATTCGTCAGGCTCAACTGCAGAAACTTCCCTATTTACTCGTCATCGGCGATGCGGAAATCGAGAAAAATCAGATTTCTGTTCGGCAACGAGGGAACAGCGAGATCGACGTCGCGTCGCTTGACGGTTTTAAAGCGGCGTTGTTGGCGGAAATTCAACACAAACGTTGATTGATGTTTTACAGAAGATCTGTGGCAAGAGATTGTGCAGGCGTTTTGCCAAAAGCGCCTGCGCGCCTTTTTCCCAATTGCGCCACATCCAGAGACCCGGATAGATCCATCATGGCCAGAATGACAGCGTTGGAATCTGGCTTTTCAACATCTTCCCACGTTTTGTAACGCAAATCTTCCGGAATGATCTGCACGCTTGGCTTGGCGTTCAGCGCATTGCGGCGAATCGCTTCGAGCAACGTCCGTTTTTTGTCGATGTTGCCCGAAAGGCCTTTTTTGCGCACATCGCGAAATTCATAGCTGTCCGTGACCATTTCATCTGCGCTTTTGTCGGCCAGATCAGGCAATTCCAACTCCTCGAACAGAAGCGCCTGAATCTCTTCGAGCGCAACGCCAGCCTCGGTGTAATCCACACCCGGCTGTTCACCGGCGCCTTCGCCCTTGCCCGGCTGTTGTTGTTTTGGATCCCGCCCTTTGGCAATCACGTCGCCAACTTGGGAATCCCCTTGGCCGGTTCCAGCTTGGCGTCCTTTTTGGAAATTATAGCGAATGCGATATTCATCCAGAGAACGGATAGGCACTTTGACAATCTGGTGGCCGTCACTCAGGATGAGGCTTTCGTCGCTGACGAGATCCGCCAGATTGTCCTTGATGGCCTGTTTGACCTTCTCCTTGTGCCGCTCTTGGTCTTGCTGCCCTTTGCGGTGCAGCGACCAATCCTCCTTTTGCAGTGTAAAGTAGACGTTTGCCACGCAGAATCCCCCCTCGCAAAACTACTTCCCTATCGATTCAGGAGGCTGCCTGTGTAACGCAGGAGTTCGTTCGCGCATGACGGGCAATAGCCATGATTGTCAATTAAGCGCGCGGTCACCTCGTTCATCTTCTTCAACTGCTGTTCGTCCGGCGTCTTGGACGAAGTCGTGATTTTGACGACGTCTTTCAAGTCGGCAAACAGTTTTTTCTCAATCGCCTCGCGCAACCGTTCGTGCGAGTGATAGTCAAACCGTCTACCACGCCGCGCATAGGTTGAGATGCGAATGAGGATCTCCTCGCGAAAAGCGCGTTTGGCATTCTCCGAAATCCCGATTTGTTCCTCGATAGAACGCATCAACCGCTCATCTGGGTCCATTTCTTCACCTGTCAATGGATCTTTGATCTTTTGCCAATTGCAGTACGCCTCGACGTTGTCGAGATAATTGTCCAGCAGCGTCTTGGCAGACTCCTCAAATGAGTAGACAAACGCTTTTTGCACTTCGTTCTTTGCCGTCTCGTCGTACTCCTTGCGAGCGAGTGCGACGAAATTGAGCAGGCGTTCCTTATCTTCCGCGCTGATGGAGGCGTGCTGACTCAATCCATCTTTAATTGCGCGTAATACATCTAGTGCATTAATGCACTGAGTGTCACGGCGAATGAGCGCGGTGGAGATCCGATTGATGATGTAGCGCGGATCCAACCCAGACATTCCTTCGTCTGCGTACTCATTTTGCAATTCTTTCAAATCCGCGTCCTTCATGCCTTCAACGGTCTGGCCGTTATACAAAAAAAGCTTTTTGAGTAAATCGACACCTTGCTTTTTCGATTCCTTCAGCCGCGTCAGAATGGAAAAGATGGCCGCTGTCCGCAGCGCGTGCGGCGCGATGTGCACATCGTTCAAATCGCCTTGGTGAATCAGTTTATCGTAGATCTTCACCTCGTCATCCACCCGCAGGTTGTACGGCACAGGCATGACAATCATGCGCGATTGCAGCGCTTCATTTTTCTTGTTGGCAATAAAACTGCGGTACTCCGCTTCATTTGTGTGCGCAACAATCATTTCATCTGCGGATATCAACGCAAATCGACCGGCTTTAAAATTCCCCTCCTGTGTCAGACTCAACAGGTGCCAGAGAAACTTTTCATCGGACTTGAGCATTTCCTGGAACTCCATCAGTCCGCGATTCGCCTTGTTCAACTCCCCGTCAAATCGATAGGCGCGCGGATCTGACTCAGAGCCGTATTCCGTGATAGTAGAAAAATCGATGCTCCCGGTGAGATCGGCAATGTCCTGTGATTTTGGATCCGACGGACTGAATGTACCGATACCGATGCGCTTGTCTTCGGAAAACACGACGCGCTCAACCGGCATACCCCAGATGTTTCCGCCATATTCTTGGTCAAGCCGCATTTGGCAACTGGGACAAAGGCTTCCTTCGATGCGTATGCCGTACTCTTTTTCAAACTCTTCTCGCAATTCAAGCGGGATAAGATGTAAGGGCTCCTCGTGCATCGGGCAGCCCTTGATGGCATACACCGCCCCCTCATCCGTGCGGGAATATCGCTCCATGCCCCGTTTCAGCATCGTGACAATGGTCGATTTCCCTCCGCTGACAGGCCCCATCAAAAGCAGAATGCGTTTGCGAACGTCCAAGCGCCGCGCTGCCGCGTGGAAGTACTCTTCCACCAAGCGCTCCATGGTGTCAGACAAACCGTACATCTCCCGCTCAAAGAAGCGGTAGTGCCGACGCCCGTCGGCATCTGTCTCAATGCCCTCCGCTGCAATCATATCGTATATTCGGGCATGGGCAGTCTTGGCCACGCTTGGTTGTTCTTTTACAATGTCCAGGTATTCTCTAAAGGTGCCCTCCCAGCGGAGTTTCTCTTCCTGTGCACGGTAAGTATTGAGGCGATCAAGAAAACTCATGGTTCCATCCCCTTCCTAGTGCAAGTGCGCCAAGTAGCTGATGAGCATGCCGGTTGTAAATTGCACTCCATGTGACGAAATCATGAATGCATAGCGCACAATGATGGACGCCTTTTTACATCCTATTCGCTTGCTGCTTGGCCACATTCACCAGCTTGCCAGAAGGAGAAAAGAAACTGACTGACTGCTATTTTCAGTTAAATAGGTAGAGAATGGTGATGACAGAAATGACGAACAAGCTCACGGTCACAAGCACAGGCTTGTCTTTGAGCAACAGGATCTCAGGTCGGCCGCCGAGCTGTTTGAGATGCACCAGATGATAATAACGAAGTACACCGAAGCCAACGAAGGGGATGGTCAGTGTCAAGTAACGTGTATGAGTGGGCGAGCAGGTAAACAAGATGTAGGTGACAATCAACGCCCCAGCTAGGACGGTACTGAGCAAATTGAGCAATGGTAACGAGTAATGCTGCAGAACTTGACGCCCCTCACGCCGCCGCGCTTTCCACGCCACGAATTCGTACCGGCGTTTCCCGACAGCCAAAAATAAAGAGAGAATCAAGGCGCAACACAAAAACCAGGGTGTCAAGCGAACACCAATGGCCATACCGCCCGCCGCTGCCCGCATGACAAACCCAGCCGCAATGGTCAGAACATCCACCAGCGCGATCCGCTTCAAATATAGAGAATAGAGCACATTTAAGCAAAAGTAACAGAGCAACACGCCAAAAAACAGCTCGTTCAAGCGCCAGGCCAGCCACAATGAAATGACCCATACGCCAAATCCAACACCGATGGCATAGGCCGGTTTCAATAAGCCCGAAGCCATCGGCCGATGCCACTTGTCCGGATTGTTGCGATCCGCCTCTAAATCGACCAGATCATTCAAAATATACACGCAGCCGGAGACAAGCGAAAACAGGAAAAAACCCACAGCGGCGCTGCCGAACATCGCAAACGTGACCCTCGGGATGGTAAAAATCAAAGCGGCGAACAAAAGCCCATTCTTCGTCCACTGAATCGGCCGTAATTGCATAAATAACAGCCAAGCGAGATTAGGACGACGATCTGACGCGGAAAACGTCATACCCCGCGGATTGGCTGTATGGCGCAAAGCGTCGATGGTCTTGACGAGCCCACTTATCATAGGGATCCCCTTTCACGGTCATGATGTACCGGATGTCCTCGACCTGTACCTCGTGAAGGAACGTGGCTCGACTTTGCATCTGGAACTTGTACACGTTATTTTTGGCGTGATCGCCAAATAGCGGATAAGGGAATGGCACATCATCTGCCATGCCGATATTGGTCGGTCCTTTGAGCGCATCCACCCAGTGATACTCCGGATACACGACACTGCCGACGGTGCGCGCTTGTGGCGGCGTCGCAAAAGCGTTGTGCACGGCTTGAACAACCTGACTGGCGTGCTGTGTGTCCATCTTTGCAAACAGTGCGGCGCCAACCCCATACGAACCGCAAACAATGACCAAGACAAGCGAGTACAGTGTCGTCCACAGCCACTTTTGGCGAAGCCGTGCGCAAATGTAAACGAACGACCAAGCGCCCAGCGGGATCATAAACAGTGTGTATCTGCCCCACCAATTTGCGGGTTGCAGGATGAACATGACGATGAGCGGCACCATCACCTGATAGCACAACTTTTTATCTTTCACTAATGCATAGAAAAAAGTGACAACCAGGGCAGGCCATTCGATGAACGTCCAAATGACGCCAAAACCGCCGATGTGCATGTCATACGAGTAATTCGTGGGAATGCGCGTCCAGGAAATCCAAACCTGCTGCCACCACGGCTTATGTAAGAGTTGGCTTGGCGTGTTCGGATTGATAATCAATTGCGCCACCGAGCCTCGCCCAGCAAACAGCACGTGCCCAGCGATGGAAACCGTAAATGGATAGACTGGATTGCCGTAGATGATCCACGTATGAATGTACCATTCGCTTCCGAACAGCAGTATCGGAAAGACAAGCAGACATAGACAACCGACGATTTGCTTAGCTGTCACCTGATGTTTGCGGTAAAACCGCGCAAACTGCACCAGCATGACAATGAAGCAAACAGCGATGTACATCACCGCGTCCGATTTGATGCCGAGTGTAATTCCGCCTGCCATCCCCGACAATAACATGTATCGCCAATCACGGGAACCCATAAACTTCAAATAGCCATAGAAAAATATGAGAAACATCGCACAAAACGCCAGGTCGTTGTAGTCTGTCGTCGCTTGTAAAATGACCGTTGGCGCCGTGAAAAACAAGGCGCCGGAGATGATGGCGCCGGATCGACTAAGCCCAATCACACGCGCGCTGGCCATGGTCGCAATGACGCCGACGATGCCGAACAACCACTGCCCCAAATGGATCCAGTGATCGCTGTCGACCGACATGTAAAGCCACGTATAGAGCAATTCGGCATTTTTCGGATAGACATTGGCCCACAGCGAGGCTTGTATGTCCACAATCCGGTGCTCGTGCATCCAGGTGGCGACAGACACCAAGTGGTACCCCAGCGCATCATAGCTGTAAGGCGGTAAGACATGGCCCATATAGGCGCAAAACGCAAGAAAGATGACGAGCATCAAACCAAAGACAATGCCGCTCCAGTGCCAGCCGCGCACCGGCCACTTGAACTGCCTTACTGACGGGAGCAAGCGCTCACCTTGACGGTAGACGAGTGCAGCAGAGATGAGCCAGAACAACACATCGACGCCAAAGAGCGTCAGATTGGTCAGATGTTCGATGCAAGCCCCTGCAATGAATACAGATGTGATGATCTGCGTCACAAACAGCAGCGTAAACGTCACTGCGCGGTCTTTGCCATCGTGAAAACCAAAGCGCTTGGTGAACAGATATGCGCTCCACAAGTTGAACATTGCAGCTAAAATCCATAGTACAGTGGTCATCGGGTATGCGTACTCATTTCTCTATATTTGTCATTCAAATGTATTTTGCAGGAATGATTTGAAAAACGCTACATGTAAAAACGCGACAATTTTTACCTTGAAGCCAGTTGATGCCATTGTGTGCGCCATCCACGATGCCCGATTGACTGACATTTTCCCGATTCTGCTGGCGCGGGACGCATCACGCGTGGCGGCTCTAATATATAGTGACGTAGCATGCCCCTACAATGTTTCAATTCTTTTTGATGATGACGGCAAAAGATGACCGTCCACGCAAATGTGACCAACCCAGTGATTCAGGTTGGTCACATAAATATATACTGCCTGTTACTTTATATTTTTCCCCAGCCAGCGCAGCGCATCTGGCAGTTCCTTTTGCCAAAATCCCCAAATGTGATTGCCGTGACCGACGCGATATTCAACTTGCGCCCCTTTGTCAAACAAGATGTCCCGCATGTCTTCATTATATTGATAAAAGTTAAACACGCCGCCGGATGGCGTCTTCGCTTGTGTCTCCTCGTCGCCAACCACCATATAGGCGTATAGCCGACTCAATTCAGAGGTTTCTCGTATGTACGCTTGCACGTCCGGGAAGTATGCGCCGGAAAACAGAATGAGCGTATGAAAATACTGCGGATACGCAAGCATAAACCCGAGCGACGCGACCGCCCCCAACGAAATGCCCGCCATCAACCGCTGATGATCATCCACATTGTACAGGCCATCTAGCATCGGCAGGCACTCTTCAATAACAAACCGTTGGTATGCGCCGTGCCGCGCACCGTCTAACGCATAGTCATCACGCCGCTTGTTCAAGTTGACGGCGATGCCTGCTATTAAAAAAGGCGGGATTTCGCCATCCAGCATCAGTTGATTGGCAATGGTCGCCACGCGCCCATGTGTAAAAAATTCCAATCCATCGTGACAATAGACGATGGGCAAAGGAACAGCGGGATCGTAATTGGGGGGCACAAATACTTTGATGTTCCTCTCTTCATTGAGAAACTTGCTTTGCAAACTGTGCGACTCAATTTTGCGTTGGGTGTCTAAAGTCATGCAGAATTCTCCTCCTGAAAATCATTTGATGCCTTGATGCTGCGCCTCTTCGCGCAACTTGATTTGCCGGATACAGTCATGATCCGCCCTCGCATTTCAGAGTGCATATCAGCATCTGCACAGCGCCGTCGTTCAATTCGAAATGGTGTCATTTTGCTTCGAAAAAGAAAGCGCTGTTCTAAAACTGTTATAGTCTACGCGCTCTCTTATTCTATAACAGTAAAGTTAAAGCGTGATAAAAGTGATTCGCACGCGCTGCTATTGTGTATTATAATGTTTGATGGACTGTATCACTACTCGTGTATCCTGTCCTCGCATAAAGGACGAACGATACATAAGCGACGTTCGCAAACACGCAAACAAGCTTCCGGAATGAGGTGACCAATCATTATGAGCAAAACGCTCACAGAACACTCGATTTCATACGTGCAGGTTCTGGACGAGAACGGCAAAGTTGTATCCCCGGATCTGGTGCCGAATTTGACGGATGATCAGTTACGTGAACTGATGTCTCGTATGGTATTTACACGCATTTTAGATCAACGCGCGGTCAAATTGACCCGTCAAGGTCGTCTTGGTTTCTACGCGCCTGTGTCTGGGCAAGAAGCATCGATGATCGGCAGCGAGTACGCAACGGTAAAAGAAGACTTCCTCCTGCCGGGATACCGTGACATTCCGCAAAGTCTGTTCCATGGCTATCCACTCCATCAACTGTTTCTGTACTCCCGCGGCCATCAGTTGGGCGGACGCGTTCCCGCAGATGTGAACGTCATGATTCCGCAAATCATCATTGGCGCGCAAATCGTGCAGACACCTGGTGTGGCGCTTGGCTTTAAGCTGCGCGGCGAGAAACATGTCGCGGTGACCTACACAGGCGACGGTGGTTCATCACAGGGCGACTTCTACGAGGGCATGAACTTTGCTGGCGCAATGAACCTGCCTGCTGTGTTCATCGTCCAAAACAACCAATACGCGATTTCCGTGCCGCGCGAAAAGCAGACGAAAGCTGAAACCATCGCGCAAAAGGCGATTGCAGCCGGCATTCCTGGCGTGCAAGTGGACGGCATGGACGTCCTGGGCGTCTATGCGGCGACACATCAAGCCGTCGAGCGCGCGCGCAACGGAGAAGGTCCGACCCTGATTGAAGCAGTGACGTTCCGTTATGGCCCGCACACCATGGCCGGGGATGACCCGACGCGCTACCGCACAAAGGAAACAGAAGCCTCATGGGAATCGAAAGATCCGCTGATTCGTTTCCGCAACTATTTGGAAAGCAAAAACCTGTGGTCCAAAGAAGATGAAGAAAAAACCATCGAAGAAGCCAAAGAGACCATCAACGAGGCGTTGAAAAAGGCCGACAACGCCGAAAAGATGACGGTTGAGGGCTTGATTGACTCGATGTTTGAAGAACCAACGCACGAACTTAAACGCCAACGTGCCGAAATTACTGGCGAGGGGGCAAATTAAGCATGGCAGAAATGACAATGATTCAAGCCATCAACCAAGCGCTTGAACTGGAACTCGCGCGCAATGACAAAGTACTCATCTTTGGTGAAGACGTAGGGAACAACGGCGGTGTCTTCCGCGCGACGGAAGGACTGCAAAAAAAATTCGGCGAAGATCGCGTATTTGATACACCACTTGCCGAAAGCGGCATTATGGGTCTGGCAAACGGACTGGCTGTGCAAGGCTTTCGCCCAGTGCCAGAAATTCAGTTCTTCGGTTTTGTCTTTGAGGCGTTTGACCAAGTCTCCAGCCAAATTGCGCGTCTACGTTATCGATCCGGCGGCAGATTCACCGCCCCAGTGACCATTCGTTCGCCGTTTGGCGGCGGTGTACGCACGGCAGAACTGCACTCTGACAGCCTGGAAGGCCTATTCCTCCAATCCTCTGGTCTGAAAGTGGTCATCCCTAGCTCGCCATACGATGCCAAGGGCTTGCTGCTGTCCGCCATCCGCGACAACGACCCGGTTCTCTTCCTGGAACATATGCGCTTGTACCGCTCGTTCCGCCAAGAGGTGCCGGAGGGAGATTACACGATTCCACTCGGTCAGGCCAATGTCGTGCGCGAAGGAAAAGATGTCACCATCGTCACCTATGGCGCAATGGTCGGCGTATCGAAGCGGGCAGCTGACAAATGGGCAAAGGACAAAGGACTCGAAGCTGAAGTCATTGACCTGCGCACCATCAGCCCCATCGACATTGAGACCGTGGTGAATTCCATCAAGAAGACAAATCGCGCCATTGTCGTTCAAGAGGCGCAACGCTCCGCTGGCGCAGCTGCGGAAATCGTCGCCCAAATCAACGAGAACGCGATTTTCCATCTAGAGGCGCCCGTTTTACGAGTGACGCCGCCTGACACAGTCTATCCATTCGCCATGATTGAAGATGAATGGCTACCAACCGTCGAATCCATCACCAAAGGTTTAAACAAAGTGATCGAACTATAAAAATTTGGAGGTGAACTTACATGGCACTTTTTGAATTCCCGCTTCCGGAGTTGGGCGAAGGCTTGCACGAAGGCCGCATCAGCAAGTGGCTCGTCAAACCGGGCGACAAAATTGAAGAGGACGACGCCGTCGCCGAAGTTGAAAACGACAAGTCATTGGTCGAATTGCCCTCCCCTGTCGGCGGCACCATCAAAGAGCTCAAGGTTTCCGAGGGGACAACCTGTGTCGTCGGCGACATTCTGCTCACCGTTGAAGTAGAAGGGGACATCCCGGCAGCTGCGCAGGCCCAGCAAGAAGAAGCCAAAGCTGCAGCTGCGGACGAGCAACACGAGGAAACGTCGGCAACTGCCCAACAAGCGCAACCCGCAGCCGAAGCACAAACGGCGCCCCAGGGGAACAACGCTGTCGTCAAAAGTTCGGCTCACGACGTATTGGCCACGCCGGGCGTGCGCAAATATGCGCGTGAACAAGGCGTGAACATCACTCTGGTCACAGGTACTGGCAATCACGGAAAAGTGACCAAAGCCGATATCGACAGCTTCAAAGCAGGCGACCAGCAACCAGCATCAGCCAGTGCACAAGAATCCACGGCACAGGCTGCAGAAACGACCGAAGCTGCGGCAACTCCAGCACAGGCGCAATCTAGCGGCTACGAAGCTGAAGAGCGCATCGCATTGCCGATGATTCGCCAAGCCATTGCCAAGGCGATGGTCAAGAGCGCCTTCACAGCGCCGCATGTCACGCTGATGGACGAAGCAGATGTCACCGAATTGGTCGCGCTCCGCGAAGAATTGAAACCTGCGATGGAACAACGCGGCGTCAAAATCACGTATCTGCCCTTCATCGTCAAAGCCTTGATTGGCGCACTGCGCCGCAGTCCGAAGTTGAACTCCGTGCTGGATGAAGAAAAACAGGAACTGGTTTTGAAACACTACTACCACATCGGCATTGCGACAGATACCGAACGTGGACTGTTGGTGCCTGTCGTCCGCGACGCTGACCGCAAAAGCATGTGGACCATTGCAGAGGAAATCAACGATTTGGCCACACGTGGCCGCGCAGGGAAGCTGGCGCCGAACGAAATGCGGGGCAGCACCATCTCCATCACCAACATTGGTTCTGCCGGCGGGATGTTCTTCACACCAATCATCAACTACCCGGAAGTCGCCATTTTGGGCGTCGGTCGGATCAGTGATAAACCTGTCATCAAGAATGGCGAATTTGCTGCTGCAAAGATGATGTCTCTGACTTTGAGCTTTGACCACCGCGTGATTGACGGTGCGCTTGGCCAGAACTTCATCAACGATATCAAACGGTTGTTGGAAAACCCGCGTCTCTTACTCCTGGAGGTGTAATACATGGTAGTTGGCGAATTGTTAGAAGAAGTTGACGTCCTTGTCATCGGCGCAGGCCCTGGTGGCTATGTCGCAGCAATCCGTGCCGCGCAACTCGGCAAGTCCGTCACCATTGTCGATAAAGCAGAACTCGGCGGCGTATGTCTGAATCGCGGATGTATTCCGTCCAAGGCGCTGATTTCCGCCGCTGAAAAATATGAAGCTGCCCATGAATCGTCCATCCCTGGCATCGAAACCACGGCTAAATTGGACTTCAAGCAGGTTCAAACATGGAAACAGTCTGTTGTCAACAAGATGACAAGCGGCGTGTCCAGCTTGTTGAAAGGCAACAAGGTCACTGTGCTGGATGGCGAGGCATTCTTCACAAAACCAGACGAAGTGCGCATCATGCACGAAAATGGCGGCCAACGCGTTCACTTCGAAAGCTGCATTGTCGCAACGGGATCGCGCCCAGTTGAACTGAAGGCCCTCCCGTATGGCAAGCGCGTCCTCTCTTCAACTGAAGCATTGTCGCTGGAAGAAGTCCCGGGCAGCTTGATTGTCGTCGGCGGTGGCTACATCGGCATTGAATTGGGTCAAACATTTGCGAAGTTCGGCTCAAAAGTGACCATCATCGAGGGAACGGACGGCATTCTCCCGCTATTTGACAAACAAATGACCCGCCTCGTCGAGCGCAGTCTGAAGAAATATGACGTGCAAATCGAGACGAAAGCAATGGCCAAATCGGTCGAAGAGACCGACTCGAGTGTGAAGTTGACCTATACCGACAAAGCTGGTGAGGAAAAGACCATTGAAGCCGACTATTTGTTGGTGACTGTCGGCCGTCGCCCGAATACGGACGAGCTTGGCCTGGCGGACGCTGGCATTGAATTGGACGAAAAAGGCCTCATCAAAGTGGACCAACAAGGCCGCACTACCAATCCGAACGTATTTGCCATCGGTGACATCGTGCCTGGCGCTGCGCTCGCGCACAAGGCGTCGTACGAAGGCAAAGTGGCTGCGGAAGTGATTGCAGGCAAGGCAAGCGTCGTGGATTATCGTTGTATTCCTTCGGTCATCTTCTCTGATCCAGAGATGGCTTCCGTCGGACTCAGTGAAGAAGAAGCAAAGAAAGAATATGCATCTGTCGCTGTCGGCCGCTTCCCCTATGCAGCAAATGGCCGCGCAACCGCGCTGAATGCGGACGCTGGCTTTGTGAAGCTGATTTCGGACAAGGAAACCGGCGTTCTGGTCGGCGCCCAAGTGGTTGGTTTGGAAGCTTCCAACCTGATTGCCGAATTGGGACTGGCGATTGAAATGAGCGCGACACTTGAAGATATTGCGCTCACCATTCATGCACATCCAACACTTGGCGAGATGGTGATGGAAGCCGCAGAAGTCGGTCTTGGCGAGCCGATTCACATCGTCAGCCGCTAAGCGCACTTAAACTACAGTTATAGAAATGGCGTGCCACAATTGGCACGCCATTTTTGTTAAAGCAGTACTCTTCAGCATCCATCACTGCGGGATAAACCGTATGAACTCTGATTTTGCACGTTTGCGAACATAGTAAACACTATAGATCACAACTGCCAAAACACATTGTAAGAGTCTTACTAATGGCACAATTGCCCTTGTTTCACCGGAGCCAGCAATCCTAGGATCCTTCATGTATTTATCAAAATATCCAGAAGCATGAACACCAATCCAGCTACCAAAATATACAATTCCAATAATAACTACTGCGTAAACACAATATGTTCCCATCCGTTTGAGTTTATTTGATTGTACTGAGCTACTCAAACTTGAGAACCAATATGGGAATACCCAATACATAAAAGACCACATAATTAAACAGAAAGCGGAATTGTAGCCCATGCTGTGCCAGCACACCTGTGTCAACAACAAATAAAAGATTATCGCTAATCCCGGCGCAATGACATGTATAACCCATAATCTGATTCCTTTACTCATGTATATCACCCCGCTATACAAAAGGCGTATATAGTTAGGCTTCATTATACCGTTCGGCATGTTGATTTAGCATAAGATTCTCAATACCTCTACAGTAAGAAAAAACGGAGTGCAACGCGCTTTGCGAATTTGCACTCCGTTTATCATGTTATTCACTGTTTTGCACCTCTGCAGGAACCCGTTCAGCGCAAGCTGACCATCTTTGTATTTACACTTGTCGATCTCTTTGCACATGATTTCGCGATATCAATTGTGCTCACACAACCGGCAGTTGTTCCACAAACCGCTGCAGTTCTTCCAGCGTGCCGCGGTGATCAAAATGAAATGTCCCTACTTCCCGGTCAATCAGATGATCCGTCACCAAATAGGTTTGCAGTCCAACGTATCCTGCAGCACCATCCTCTTGCACGTCATTGCCCACCATGAGGCAAGTTTCGGGCGTGGCGTCGATTTGTTGGAGCACCTCCAAAAAATACTTCGGATTCGGCTTGCAGAAATGGCTGTTTTCCATTGTCGTCACAAGAGAAAACGGCACTTCGTCAATGCCCGCCCAACGCATGCGCGCACGCGTCGCTGTTTCCGGAAAAACCGGATTTGTCGCCAGTACCAGTCGGTAACCTTTATCTGCAGCAGTTCGACATATTTCCCGCGCAATTGCCGTCGGCTTTGTCAAATGCTGCAGCTCTTCAAACGAACTGGTGTAAAAATGCTCGAAAATTGGCCAAACCTGCTCTTCTAACGCAGGCTGTTTGTCGAACAGCGCTTTGCGAAACTTATCCATATTCGTCTGCGATGGATGTTCATTTTCCACCACCTGCTGTAAAGCCACAAGCAAACAGCGAGCCACGTCAGCTGGCTGATAAAAGTCCGTCAACAACGGCGCCAATCGCGCAAAGTAGCCCTCCATAAAAGGCTCCACGTCAAATGGCAACAATGTGCCGTCGAGATCGAACAATAGTGTGTCGATCACGCCTGTCCCCTCCATCCCATCCTGCAAATTAAGGCGCCTTGTGTCGGCCATCGATGCTGCCCTGATAGACAGGTATTTTCACAGTTCTCTGAGTGCGGGATGTATCATATCCATGCGCGCTCTACGAGATTTACACCATTTCCGGGAAGCCGTTTTGACGCAGGGCTTCAAATGCGACGATGGCGACCGCGTTCGACAAATTGAGACTGCGCGCCTTCGCGTCATTGCGCATGGGAATGCGCACGACTTCATCGGCGTGCGTCTGAATCAACTCGCGCGGTAACCCCTGTGTCTCCTTGCCAAATACGAGGAAATCATCGAGCTGGTACTGCACGTCGCTGTACCAATGCCCGCCTTTGGTTGAAGCGTAATGAAAACGGCCGTCGGGATACTTGTCCCACAATTGAGACAAAGAATCATGATATGTAATATCGAGCAGCGACCAGTAGTCCAGCCCTGCTCGTTTTAGCTGCTTGTCATCCGTGGAAAACCCCAATGGCAACACGAGATGCAGGGAACACCCCGTCACGGCGCACGTACGTGCGATGTTTCCGGTGTTTGCTGGAATTTCCGGTTCTACGAGTACAATATGCATGCTTGTTTAACCCTCCAACGATTCTGCTACCGTTCATAGTAGCACATCGCACACAGAACTGGTGGTTTTCGCGGTGCTTGAACGACAATTATAAGCCATCTGGAATGTGGACAAACGCATAGCGCGTATTTTCCGTCCAAGCGCGGCTATCGTAGTACGTATATGGCCGATGAAAGCTCGGATCTGTGTGCGCGTTGACAAGCGGTTCCCCTGCATCGTCAAAATCAGTGACCATGGTGGTGTGATGATAACCGCCAGATCCGCTCCAATCATAAAAAATTAAGTCCCCCATCTTCAACTCGCTTGCTCGTTGCAAAAGTGTCGCGTGATGATTCTTGCGCAGATGCTGATAAAGCGCGTTTGATGTGGTCCAGCTGTAACTCCATGCCCCACTGTTGCCTGATGCGCCATCAACCCACCAACCTTTTTGGCGATTCCCTTTGTGCGTCATTGGCAAGCCGCCAGCGTGAAGACACTGTGAGATAAAGTTTGTGCAGTCATCACTCAGCTTGGGGTAACGCGGATTGAACTGATCCCACCAGACATCCGCATAGCGTGTCGCCCGTACACGGTCATACCCATTTGTCCGCACAAACCCTTTTGGCGTCGGCAACGTTTCTTTCACACGAGCGACTTCATCTTCCTTCGATAATGAACGACCGTCGCTGCTCTCCCAGGCTTTCATGAGCAACCAGGCGTGATCGACATATTGCCAAAGTTGGCGATGATAAATTAACCGACATTCGACGGCAGGCGCTTGCTTGTCGCTGTAGGCCCAACAAATCTGCTCCACTGCCATGATTTGTACTGATCTTTTATCTGAATTGTGTTTTAGTTCCGTCACATTCACCTTTGTGCTCGCACGACACAGGCGTTTCCCTTGTGCCGCATAGGCGCGTTGTTTTTGTTTCGCCTGGTGAACCGTTCTGGCGAGCCATTTCACATTCGGTTGGGCAACCGCTTTAAACAAAGCCGCATCGCATGCAAGCCAATTTTCTGTTCGCGCGTCGAAATATCCACGAACCGCTTCAATACAAGACTTCACTCTGCAACACCTCACGAAATCCTTGCCATTATCCTATGCGGATGCCCAGAACATGTGCATCTATCATTTTGCGCGCCATGAAACCATTGAGGAAATGTGCTATACTACGCTCTGGAGCGCCGTTCTGCATGACGAGACAGAGGGGGAGGTCATTTTGCCGGACATCCAATCAACAGGCACATCCGTCCGGGCCGTCGAGCGAGCACTCGACATCCTGCTCTGTTTTGCAAAATCGCCGCGTGAGTTGAGCCTCAGTGAAATTGCTCGTGAGGTCGGATTGCACAAAAGTACAGCCCATCGCCTTCTGCTATCACTGCAGAATAAGGGGTTTGTGCGTAGACAAACAGGGTCGGATAAGTACGTTCTAGGCTGGAGCGTCCTGGAGTTGCTTGGGAATGTTTACTTATCTGACGAATTAACCACGCTTGCTTTGCCTGAGATGACAAAATTGCGGGACGTGACAGGTGAGACCATCAGCCTGTATATTCGATCCGGCCTTGAACGCATTCGTATCCAGGCAGTCGAAAGCAACGAACCCATTCGCAACGTGGTTGCCATTGGCAGAACATATCCACTTTACGTCGGTGCCTCAGGCAAAGTGCTACTCGCATTTGCCGATGATGCAGTACTTGACGAGATTTTTGCGCGCAATCAGATTCCAAGTGACTTTGCACGCGATGATTTACGCGTACAATTGGACAAAATACGCGTGGACGGGTATGCCATCAGCATTCAGGAACGGGATGCTGGCGCAGTCGCGATGGCTGCGCCAGTATTTGGTCGAAATAACGAATGTATTGCGGCATTGTCTATCTCTGGTCCAGTTTCTCGCTTCACACAAGCGAAGATGCATCTGCACGTAGAAGCACTTTGCACAGCGGCTGCGTGGTTAACCAAACTGCTATCCCATTGATTCATTGCACTGGAGACGATTTTGCCGATGACCATCGGCATTTCGGCAGCGCCGATTTAATTTTTAGGTTAGACCGCCATGCGTGATGTGTCCCGCATTAGCAACACCATGAAAATGCTGGTCAATCGAAGCATCGCGGATGGCGCGGCACCAAGGTATCGATTTAATTTCAGGTTAGAGGTGAACACAATGTCTAAACCGACCATTGTCGTCATGGAAGGGGATCAGACAGGGCAAGAATTGCTTGAACAGGCCCTGCGCGTCATGTCGCCAGAAGTCACGGGTTATGACGTAAATTTTGAACGCTTTGATTTGAGCTTGGAAAATCGCCGCAAGACGAACAACCAGATTGTCCACGAAGCTGCAACAGCCATGCGTGAGACTGGGCTTGGACTCAAAGCCGCGACCATTACACCAGAAACCAAAGGCGACGTCGGCAGTCCGAACGCCATCCTGAGAAAGGAAATCAATGGGACGGTAATTGTCCGCACAGGCCGTCGCATTCCAGGTATCGCGCCGCCGGTTGGCGTCTACTCGCCGATTTCCGTTGTCCGTATGGCGGTCGATGATGCTTATGGCGCTAAGGAATGGCGGGAAGAGGTAGACGGTGATGAGTATTCCTTCCGTACAGAGAAGATTTCTCGCTCTGTCTGTAAAGGTGTCGCCAAATACGCCTTCCAACATGCAAAGAAATTGAATGCGACTGTTTTCGGCGGTCCAAAGTTTACGGTCAGCCCAATTTATGAAGGCATGTTCAAAGAAGAACTGGACGCGGCGTCCAAGCAGTACAGTGAAGTTCAATATGAACCGCAGCTGATCGACGCCACCTATGCGTTGTTATTGGTAAAAGCGGGCGAACCACTGGTGATTCCCGCACTCAATCGCGACGGCGACTGTCTGTCCGATTTAGTGTTGCAGATGTTCGGTTCCATCGCAGGATCAGAATCCATCTTGCTGGCGTTGGACGATGATTTCCATCCGAATGTCGTGATGGCGGAAGCGCCACATGGCACCGCGCCTAGCCTGTTTGGCAAAAATATCGCAAATCCCATGGCCATGATTCTCGCTGGTGCATCGTTATTGAGCTATCAAAGCGACAAACAGGGTCAGACCGTGTCGCGGGCGATGTACGAAAGCACGTTGGAAACCATCATCAATGGACATCGCACATCTGATTTGGGCGGCAGCGCTTCGACAACAGAATTCACGGATGAAGTCATTAAGCGCGTTCGCACCAAATTGGAAGTGTGGAGCACGTTCGGAGAAAGCATGTAAGAATCCTTAACCGGGGCGTTGACGACGCCTCGGCTTTTTCTTGCGGAGATCTCTTGTGAGAATCGCCCATTCATTCTCCCCCGCCCCTGCATAGGCTAACATCATAAGCCCAGCAAGTAAGGTGATGATGATGTTAAAACGACCAATGCCCGACTGGCTTGCATACCTTTACGGTGAAATGACAAAACCGCCTCATTTTTTGCAGCTCAGTAGTCAGCAAAAACAGCCAGCCGATCATGCTGATGAACCGCAGCACAGCACACCTATATCTCATGCGTCATCCAATCATGCTGTGAAAAAAACGGCACCCAGTTCGTCCCATGGCACCAGGACGGACAACTTTATACCGGTCAGTGAGCACAGATCTGAACCACCAACACGCAATCCAGGGAAAGCCAATTCGACAGCCAGGGCAGGAGAACCAATCAAAACGGCGTCAACCCGCGTGCCGATGCGAACCACATACACCCCTATCCCACAAGCGGTGCTCGACAAGTTTCCATTTACGGTTGAACGGCGCGAACAACTACCAGGCATATTGCGCGTTGAAACACCTGATAGAAAACGATATGCGCTCAAAAAAACTGAACTGTCGCCGCAGCACGTTCGCTTCATCCATCGCGCACTGCAGTATGCCCAGAAACAGGGTTTTACGCGCTTTAGTCGCTTTGCGCTGACCAAGAAGAAAGGCCCTGTATTGATGCATGACGATAAGGTCTATTACGCCACAGAATGGATAGACGGACAGCATGTCAATTTTGCCTCCACAGAACATGTCGCCCAAACAGCCTACGCACTCGCTCAATTCCATGAAGCGACACGAGGTTTCACATCCGAGAAATATACACCGCCCGATGCATTCGAGTTGTTCACGATGACACAACAGCGCAATCGGGATCTACAAAAGATGCTCCATCGGGCCGAGGCTAAAGACGATAAAGACAGATTTGATTCACTGTTCGTTTCGTTAAAGGAACAGCTATTGGAAGATGCCGCCCAAAGCTTGCAGTTGTTGCAGCAAAGTGAAAGTGTGGCGTTTTTGAGCGAAGACCGGGCCCATGCAGGCCTATGCCATCTTGATGTGATACCCGGTAATTGCATTTATACGCCGGATCACAATGTGCATTTGATTGACTTTGAGCTGTCGACATTTGCGCCACGCGCGCTGGATGTCGCGCATCTGTTGCGACGCAGCCTGCAACTGACCAACTGGAACGGCGATGTGGCGTACGCCTGCTTCCTCCACTACAATGCGGTAAAAACCATGCCTAAAGTGGAATATGCATTGGTCTCAGCCCTGCTCTACTTTCCTTACCGAGCCTGGCGGCTAGCGCACACACGCTACCATTTTTTTGCCGACGATGCGCAAATTGACGAATTGTACGCCTACAAAAATCAAGAAGCACGCAGACATCAGTTTCTCACTTCACTCACAGAACAGGTTCAAGGTCTATCAACCGCAGAGGTTTAAAAATTATTTGATGTAGGACGTCCCGAACGGGTAACACACTGGAAATACAGCCGTGATTGATTCCAGTTGTGTTACCCTTGTTCCATTTAAGGAATGCAATCGCGCCCCTCTTCATGTATGGTGAAAGATAATTAGATTTAGTTTACATCAGATACATACATAGGAGGTGCTTCTATGGGAGCACAAAGTGTGAGCGGAAAAAAAGTCGTGATTACAGGCGCCAATAGCGGGATCGGATATGAAGCGGCTAAGGCATTAGCGGCTAAAGGTGCCCAAGTCATCTTGGCTGTTCGGAACGAAGAAAAAGGAAATCAAGCAATTGCTGAGTTAAAGGCGATCAATACCGACATTTCCGTTCAGATGATGTTTCTGGATTTAGCTGATTTAAAAACAATCCAGCATTTCGCCGAAATGTACACTGCTCAATTCGATTCACTGGATATTCTAATCAACAATGCAGGCGTCATGATGCCGCCTTATTCCAAGACAAAAGATGGGTTTGAATTGCAGTTCGGAAGCAACCATCTAGGTCACTTTGCATTGACTGGCTTACTTTTACCATTGTTGAAAAAAACAAAAGGTTCCCGTGTTGTGACCGTGAGTAGCCTTGCCCATAGAGGCGCTTCCATTGATTTTGAGAACTTGGATGGCTCAAAAGGATATAAAGCATTTAAGTTTTATGGACAAAGTAAGCTAGCCAATTTATTGTTCGCAAAAGAACTGGATAACCGTTTAAAGTCAAATGGAATCGAAACTTTGAGTATCGCTTGTCATCCAGGTGTCTCTTCCACAAACCTGTTTAAAATGGGCGGAAAATTCCTTCAACCAATTGTGAAAATAGCGAACCGTTTCTTTCAACCTGCATCAATGGGCGCATTGCCGACCATTTACGCTGCAACAGAAGCTGGCTTAGTTGGTGGAGAGTATATTGGTCCTGATGGGAAAGGAAACCGCAGTGGTTATCCCGCAATCGAACAGCCAGCGAATGGCGTTTATAATGAAAATACAATGAAAAAACTTTGGGACATTTCCGAACAAATGACGGGAGTTCATTACCCTTTTTCTTCGTGAATTTAAACACTGGCCTGTGTGAAAGGGCATCAAAGCAAATCGAGGCAGTGATGTGATAAGCAAATTCTCCATTAATGCGCCAACCGCGCCTGGCTATCATGTCCCATTCGGTACATCTGCGATGGTGCGTGCAATATTTTTCAACTCCTCGCACAAACTATGCAGACAGGACTACCAGGAGAGGTTTTGTAGCAGATGCAGATGGTGAAATTGTTTTTCAAAACCTTGATTCAAGGCTTCATTCGCCACAATATCACGTATTTTGCCTCCATCATCGCCTATTTCGGATTTGCCTCGACGATCCCGCTGACACTGCTTTTGATTTTAGTCGCTTCTCTGTTTATATCCGGGTCGGAGGTCGAGTACTTCCTCGATCATCTGCTTCAGTCGTTTATCCCATCCTTGCCGAGCGAGCAATCATTTGTCGCCGCCACTATTGATCGTCTGACGCGGTTTCACACTTCGGTGGGGGTGATGGGGATGGCCGGATTGTTGTGGGCGTCTATCGGCGGATTTTTGTCTTTGCAAACGACGCTGGACACCATTTGTGAGGTGCGCAAACGACGCTCCTTTATGAAGCAATACGTGGTTGGGTTCGTGATGCTGGGTATTTTACTTGCACTGATTCTGTTGTCGTCGCTCGTGTCGGCCATTTCGCCCGAATTTGTCACGAGTATCGCACACATTGATGGATTCTGGTGGATACGTATTGTCCATGCGGTCTCCCGAGTATTCTTTTTGTTTGTCATGTTCTTAACCTGCTTTGTCTGCTATCGGATTCTGCCCTCTGTAACCTTGTCGATGTCGGCTTTATTGACAGGCGCGTCTGTAGTGACACTATGCGTTTACATCGTCCGAGAGCTGTTTGTTGTTTATACACGTCATTTAGGGAACTACCAACTGATTTATGGGACACTCGCATTTACAATGCTGTTCACCTTCTGGATCTACATCGTGAGCGTCCTCTTTTTATTTGGCATGGAACTTGGCATTACCATCGATCACGTTCGTGGACTACGTCCGAAACAGATGAAACAGGGCATTCCCGTTATGAAATATCCCACTGGAGCTCGTCGCTTTAAGCGCAACAGTTTGAAGTGACGTATCGCTATCGCCACGCGCGTTTGAGCCAACTCGCTGGCCGCGCCTCCACAGGTTCAATTGTTTCATTCACGCTTCAGTGCATCATCACGCGCTTGATTGCCTGTTTCAACTCATCAGATACCACTTCATCCAGTTCCTGCGCCAATGCCGACTCAAGCGCAACGAGGGCTTCTTGTCCACCTAGCTGTCCCAATGCCCACGCCGCACTCACTCGCAATTCTTGGCGCGCATGCTGCAGAAATGGAATGATCTCCGCAATGGCTTCTACATGCCCGGCATTTCCCAAGGCGATGAGCGCATTGCGCTGCAAGGTGCGCAATCCGCGCCAAGCCAAGGCTGTATGGCCGTAGCGGCGCAAAAATTGGCGATTGGACAAGTGCAGAAACTCAATCAAGTCTGGGTAAGCCAATTCCGGAAGTGGTTCAAAAGCTGGAATGTCGCTGTGTTCCGCTCCGGAATTTTCCGGACAGACCCACTGACAAACGTCGCACCCCCATACGCGCCGCCCCATCTTGCTGCGAAATTCGCGCGGAATCACGCCTTTCATTTGCGTGACATATGACAGACAACGCGTTGCCTCAATGACACCAGGCGCCACCAACGCGCCGGTAGGGCACGCTTTGAGACAAAGGGCGCATTCCCCGCATCGACTGCCCAATGCAGGCGGTTGATTGTTTGATTCAATCTCCACATTGACCAAAAGAGCGCCTAGAAAAACAAAAGAGCCATACCTATGACTGTAAAACATGCAATTCTTCCCAACCCAACCCAGCCCCGCGCGCTCCGCCACGCGTCGGTCCACGAGCGGCGACATGTCCACCGCCACTTTGTACTCAACGTTTTGGCCGTACAAATCTGTCAACCGCTCACCCAGATCCCTGAGCCGTTCTGTCAAAACGTGATGATAATCCGTGCCATATACATAAGTGGACACATTTCCATGCTGACGTCCACGCGGATGCGTGCGGGCTGTCGTATGACCGGTGTCGGTCAAATACGGAAGCGCCGCTACGACAATTGATTTGGCGCTTGCCAACCAGGACGTCGGCTGAATCCGCTGTGCGATGTCCGCCGCTTCAAAACCAGTGCGTCCGCGCTCCGCGTACGCCGTGAGCCAAGGTATCATCTCGGGAAACGGACTGGCGTCTGTCACGCCGACCTCCATCAGACCAACTTGTGCGGCAAGTGCCTTTATCTGTTGTTTGCTGCAGCGCGTCATCGCGGAATCGCCGCCCGCGCCAATTCGTCACACCGTTCATTCCAGGCGACACCCGCATGTCCTTTCACCTTTTTAAACTCCACGCGATGTGGTTTCATCGCCTCCAACAGCATTTCCCACAAGTCGCGATTTTGCACGGCATCCCCCTTGCTGTTGCGCCATCCATTCTTCTGCCAATTCACATACCACTTTTGCTTAAAACAGTTGACGACATAGGCAGAATCGGAATATATTGTGACCTGACAAGGCTCTTTCAACATTTTCAAGGCCTCGGCGACAGATTGAATTTCCATGCGCTGATTCGTCGTCTGTGGCGCGCCGCCAGAGATTTCTTTCACATGTTCACCAAATTTCAACACAGCCGCCCAGCCGCCAGGGCCGGGATTTTTGGAACACGCCCCATCTGTATAAACGACAATCTCTTTTCTCTGTTCTCCCATTAGTAGATGATCCCTTTCTTCGACGCGCTGTCCAGGGCTTTGACAGCGCCCAGTTTTCCACCCCAGCATATAACGATGCTGTATACGGGTCAAACACCTGCGCATAGGATTCTACTCCTGATGAGTCAAGTGATCATGCGCCACAATGCGGCGCCGCTGATAAAAACCGCCAGAATGCCCAGGACGGCCGCTGATGCGGCAGCGGCCGTATGTTTCTGTCTGTACATCCAACGCATAAACGAAAGTGTGTAGATGAAAATGATGACCGGAATGATCATCGCAAAGATAAACTTAAACATCGTTATGCCTCCTTCGGTGCCGCCTGGCGTGATCGCCTATCCGTTCTTCTCTTGTTTTTGCCACCTTTGCCTTTCTTCTTCACCGCGAACATGCCTAATACACAAATGAGTAGCGGTAACGCAAAAACGACGATCCACCCCCACCTAAGCAAATACTTTTCATCGAGGTTGATGACTTGTATCCAGTTTTCCACCCATAGACTCAACGAAAATGACAGCAGGGACAGCGCCGGAATACCTGGACGGTAACTCGGCCAACCAAATGCTTTTCCCATGAGATACGCTGCGCCCCATATTGTAACGGCCATCTTCACTGTGGCCGACGTCACCCAAAGGAAAATGAACACGCTCTCCGTTCGTTGAAAAAACCGGCCGATATAAATCATTCGCGCTAAACGGTACATGGCAAATGTCGATTTCCCTGTCTCTGCGGCAGGAAATACCATGTGATACGTGATAATCAAAATCACTAGCACCAGTGTTGACCCAATGATACTCACATAGCCAATTTTCCGCATCTGGTTGGAATCTTTGACATGCGGATAGATGATGGTCAGCAGCAACACATTCGCGAAAATGGCACTGTAACGGAAAGAACCCGCGAATACATCCGGAATTCCGCGCCCCCAGAGTGGCAATAACAGGGATGGATGCCACCAGTTGACCGTCGCAAGGCATAAGACGACAATCCCCACAAACAGTACAGGTAAGAAAATATAAGAAGTTCGACAAATTCCCTCCAGACCGGCATACGCAATGTAGCCTACTGCCCCCATAAAGACGGCGCCAATCAACAAAATGGGCGTGGAGGGCAGCACCGTGCTGATGACGTTTTCCGTGAACTCACGCACCACAGCCGCCGTCGACAGCAAAAAATAAACAGAGAAAATTAATGCAAAAAATGCTGCACCAATCCGTCCAAACACTTCCTTGCAAACTTCCACAATATCTAGGCCATTAAAGTAGCGGCTTAAAATCCATTCCACGAAGATAAACAAAACCAGTGTCCCGGCGCCTGAAATGATGGGCTCCATCCACGCGGCCTCATAGGCGGAGTTGCTGACATAACGTGGATATGTGAGAAAGGCGTTGGTCGCCACGAACAAAATCAACATCGCGGACATCTCGTTCGCGCCCACTTTCGCGTCTTTCTGCTGATCTCTCATTTTTGTTTCCCCCCCTTCGTGGCAGACGAACGCCCTTCCCGCTGCTGCGTGTGCGCACTCCAAGGCCTCGTCATCGGCTGCTGCCGCCAACTGCGCAGGGGTTGCAAAAAGGTCGGCCGTTTGTTCATGGCGAAGGTTGGACCCCGCAGAATCACATCTCTGGAGCTTGGGGAACTCGGCGCGAGCGGTGCCAATAAAGGAACGCCGAACGATTTCTGCATCGACAGGCGCACGATGTAAACACAAAATAGAATGGCAATGCCGTAAAAACCGAAAAAGCCGGCGCCAATCAAGAAAATAAAGCGCGTGATGCGGATGGCCATGCTAAGACCATAGTTTGGAATCGTGAAGCTGGCCAAGGCGGTGGCAGAGACCACAATCACCAACAACGGACTGATAATGCCCGCCTGGACGGCAGCTTGGCCAATAATTAAAGCGCCGACAATGCCGATGGTCGGGCCAATCACCGACGGAATGCGGATGCCCGCTTCACGAATCAGCTCAATGGCGAATTCCATCAGCAGAATTTCGATAATAACCGGAAAAGGCACCTGCTCGCGACTGCCCGCAATCGCCAGCATCAAATCTGTCGGGAGCATCTCCGGGTGGTAATTTGTCACCGCTACATAAAGGGCGGGCAGCAACAACGAAACAAAAACGGCGATCCAACGTATCCCCCGCACAAACGTGCCGATTGGGAACCTCAGATTTGAATCCTCGGGAGAGTGCACCATCGACCACAGCACCACCGGCGCGATCAAAACATATGGATTATTGCCGACAAAAATCGCGACGTAGCCTTCGGCCAAAGCAGCCGCAATCCGGTCTGGCCGCTCTGTCGCCAGTAGTTGCGGGATCAACATCGAGGGCCTATCTTCGAGAAACTGCTCAAATTCACCGCTGTCCATCACAACGTCGACATCAATGGCGTTGATGCGCCGCCGCACTTCGCGCACCAAGCGCGGATTCGTCAAACCATGAACGTACATCAGGCCAATATCTGTGCGCGCCAAGTTACCAACGCTAAACATCTCGGTGACCAAGTGCTCGCTGCGCAAGCGAGCTCGCACCAAGCCCGTGTTCGCGCGAAAGCTCTCAGTGAAAGCATCGTGTGAACCGCGCACGACATTCTCGGTTTGCGCCGCGCCGACATTGCGGTGCTCCCATCCCTTGGTTTCAATGACCAAGGCCCCATTACAGCCGTCCAACATGACCACAGTCGATCCCGTCAATACCGCGGCGACCACTTCGCCCCATTTTTCCACGATGGACGACTGGTTGCCTGGCAGCAGGGTCTCTGACAGATGATCCAGTTGGCGCTTCGGCGATTCTTCCCCGATGTGCGCGAGTAACATCAATGGCTGCAGAATGGCGTTGTTTATGACATTTTTATCCGCCATGCCATCGACAAACACGGCAATGCCCTGCCAGGGTCTTTCTGTTTCAACACCGACGGAAAAATCGCGGACGATGATGTCCTTGTTCTTTGGCAGATGGAAAAAGCGCTTGAGGCGAGCTTTCATCTCTTCAAGATCTACAGGCAGTTCTTCATCCTGACCGTCATGCGCCTTGCGAACCGCTTCGTCGTACAGCTCTTCCCCCTTCTTGAGGAATTGCTTCATGGTCATTGGCCGACGGAGTTCCTCTTTATTTTCGCGCGTGTCAAAATCGATCTCTTCTGGCGTGGGGTTGGCCTCTTCTGTATCGTCGTAACTTGTATCGCTCTCATCATCGACTAAGGTAAATTGCTTTTCCAAAACCGTCTCGTCAACCACGAGGAGCCGCTTTAACCAAGTGCCTGCTTTACTCCGCACCAGTTACACCCTCCCGGACCTATAATCTCCTTTAAGGTGTGACATGGACGCAGTCTTTATTCCTAAAATAGGGATATCTGATGATTTTCGGCATACCAAATAGACTGGTTTGCCGATCTCCGATGGCACAGGAGATCAAGAAGTGGTCGCGCCTTGCAACAGGGCTTTTGGCTGCATGGTCACGATAAGGCTGACTTTTTGAGTCTTCGCCGAATAACCGAGGATTTTGACGCCAAACGGCTTTTGAGGTCGAGCGCTGAAGTTGAGATCGAGTGTGTGCTGATTCGCGTCAAGGCTAATCCAATTTGGCCAGGGCAGGTGCTTTAGCATTAAAAACAACAGGCTGTCTGGCACCGGGACTTGACCCATGGCCGCGCTTTTCACCTGTAGGTTGAGATTGCCATTGACGGCCTTCGGGATGAGCACGAGATGGAAAGGAACCACTTTGCCCAGCAATTTGATGCCGAGTTCGCAATTCCAGGTAGAGGTAAACTGGATATCGGCATAGTCCAATACTTGGTGCACATCCGCTTCTTGCGTCAGCGCGTAACCAATATACGAATTGATGGCATCCTGTCCGATGTCCAGCTGGATGGAAGCGGCATTTGCCGGCGTCTGCTGCACCTCAAGGTTCTTCGCACGAGTGGAATTCGCAGCGGGAAACGTGTCCAGCAAAATTAATCCCCCTGCAAATACGAGAATATTTAACGAGAGCAGAATGATAAATGCGCGTTTCCACCACATTGAACGGACCCCTTTCAAGTGTTTGCGTGCTGGCGATAATATTGACAGACATCCGTAATAGGACAAAGTTCACACTTTGGCTTCCGCGCTACACATACCTGTCGTCCATGATGGATGAGATAGTGGTGCGCCTGTGACCACATTGTCTTGGGGATGCGCCGACAGACTTGACGCTCTGTTTCATCAGGTGTATCGCTATGCGCCAGACCAAGTCTGTTTGAAACGCGCAGAACATGTGTATCCACCGCCAGCGCAGGAATATCAAATGCGTTGGAGAGTACGACATTCGCCGTCTTCCGCCCAACGCCGGGGAGGGAAACCAACTCCTCACGCGTGCGCGGCACTTCTCCGCCAAACTGTTCGAGCAGCATCTGACTGGTCGCCACGATATTTTGCGCTTTGTTGCGAAACAGGCCAACTTCGCGAATGTCCTCTTGCAAGATATCGGGCGTGACTGCAGCAAACGCAGCTGGTCCACGATACTTTTGAAACAGCTTCTCTGTGACCATATTGACCCGAACATCCGTACACTGCGCAGATAGCATGGTCGCAATCAGCAATTCAAAAGGTGTGCTAAAATTGAGCGCGCATCGCGCGTCTGGGTAACGCTTCGCCAGTTGTTCCATCACTGTGAGCGTTTCTTTTTTTGTCAAGAGTCGCACAGAAAAATAGTCCCTTCGTGAATCATTTTAGCTACTGATATAGCGAGGTACCCTCGCTCGCTCCAAGCGTCCTTTTTCTTGCATGCGGGCGAGCAAAACTTCACGCACCAACGGCGCCTGATAAGTCACGTCCCGCGACTGTCGAAACGGCGTAAACACAGGCGATAGCCACAAGTATTCACACGTGATGACACGGTATGTCCGTTGCATGTCCAGCGGTTCTCCCTGCACAAGCACACGTTTTACCAGCGGTTGATCATCAGCAACAGTCAGTTCAATCGTGGCGCCTGATACCACAAGGTAGCCTATCCGGCCTCCACGAAACCCAAATCCAATCCCATGACGCATATAGGTCTCTCTTTGTACCCCCTGCTGAAAAATGGTATACAATTCAGCGCCCGTCAGACCAAGCACCAGCGGACGAGTAGGGGTCGGACACGCGCCCAGCAAATGCTCCAATGTCGCAATGCCGGGTAACAAACTGGCATTTAGGGCGCCCGTCATCATCACGGAGAAATCCCCGGCAAACTCGTCATACAATACATCCGCCATCATGTTGGCAAACAAGGATTCCCGCTCATAAACCACCGGCAACCGTTCCGGCAAAGTGACGACACTGCGCGACAGCACCTGATTGATGCGGGGCAAGTACGCCGCGTAAACCGAAGCCATTTCTCCATCGTATTGACCGTGTAGGTCCACAGGCACAGGTTGGCTCACGACATCTGTGACCCGGGATTCGCGGTTTAAAGTCAGCACAGTGTGTCCAAACACGTGCGCGAACTTACCTGGCTGAAAAATGGCTGTCCCATTTTCCCACTCCGCAGCAGTCATAAATTCATGCGTATGCGAACCAAGAATCACGTCGATCCCCGACACTTCACTTGCCAGCTGATGATCCGTCCGCCGACCAAGATGGGATAAGCAAATGATGACCTGGCAGCCCCTGGCGTTCAGAGCAGCCACCGCTGTGGCAGCGCGATCGAACGGATTTAACACTTTCACGCCCAACATGTCATAGGGCAACTCGTAATGCGGTGTCAATCCAAAAACGCCAATGCGGACGCCCTGTTGCTCATACACATGATGATCTGCGAAAAAGGAAAAATCAGCGTGTGCATCTCTCTTTAGATTCGTCCCAAAGACGACCGTTTGCGACCGCTTGGCGAGGAGCGGCCAATCCGCAACCGGAATGGTCAACCCTTCATTGTTGCCAAAAACCCATCCATCGACCCCTAGCCCCGCCATCATGTCCACATTGAGCAGCCCCATCGTCGCTTCCGTTTCGGGGCGAACCCTATCCATCAAATCACCGAGATCGAACGTCAATACAATATCCCCAGCCGCGGCAAGCGATTGGCGCATGTGGCGAAGCTGGCGACCTAAGCGCATGTAGCTTTCCAAGCGACTATGTACATCATTGACATGCAATAGATGGATTAACAAAAGTTCACCTCATCATGCGCCGAAAATATGCAACATTATATGCGGCATTTCCGCAACTTAGGCCAAGCTGGCATCGCTTAATCTAGTCGATACAGCATCACTAGTTCATCCATCGCCGACTCTGCCTGTGAGATAAACTGCGCACCAGTCCAGGAAGTCACTTCATCTCGCGGCCACTTGACGCCAAGCAGCAGTTCAGCTTTTTTGACCTCTTGCAGTCGCTTGGCATAACGTTGCAGTTCTGACACATCCATATTTTTAAGTGGAACGACATCTGGGCTCATATGGTCTGGGATGAGCACAAAATCTTGCGGCAATGCTGCTAGCACCTGTTCTGCCTGCGCAAACAGTTTTGCGCCAAAAGCAGCTTTGGCAGTTGCTTCATAGATATATCCGAATGTGACAAACAAGTGCGTTTGCCACAGGCCAATCTGAAAGTGCGGATGTTGCTTATATCCCCTTTGATTCGTGCTAAACGCAACCCACGTGTCGTCCGGCGGATTCACCGTGCGCCGTGCATGCTTTGCCACATGGGCGTAGACGTCTTCCCCCAGACGCAGCGACAAATAGGTCTGAAAATGCGCGCCTAGCGCCTCCAGCTTTGGCCGAACTCGCGATTTGATAGCGTCCATTCTCGCATCCAAACCAGCAATCGCAAAGACATCAAAATCTTCATCCAGGAATCCAGAAAACATGCAAAAGCCCTCACTTTCAAACGTTATCTAATACACTAGACAAGACCTTTGCCGTGTGCAAGGGGACTTGTGAAAAAGTCTTTTATCGAATCAAAATCGAACATATCGGGAATATGTGTCTTTGTCATGTAAACTGATGGATTTTCAGCTGTCCCCTGCGCATGCAGTCTTTCTGCGACTAATGCGACTAATGCGACTGACGGGCCTGCTTCTGCTTGATGCGGTGTAGACGATGCTTGAGCGCTGCCTCCAGTGGCGAGTCAGGCGGTCCCTCAAGTGATACACCTACGCGATGCGGCAGAAGCAATGAATTGGTGGTGTTGACGATCCGGCGCAGCGCCTCTTCCACCGCCATCTCCGCTTCTGACAGCAGCCGCAGACGATGCTCGTAACATTTGGCCAATTCGACGAGCGGCTCGACGTGTTTTGGAAACCGCTCCGCCGCAATCCGCCACCAATCGGCTGCCTCTGCCGCATCCGCATGGCGCTTGAGGAACAATCCATATTTAAAGTGCGCATGCCAATCCGCATCGGCTGCGGCGACCGCATTTTGATACGCTGCGCCTGCTGCCTGCACATTGTCCCAGGCGTCATACCAGCTCGCAAGCGCGACATGGGTGGCTGCTGATGTCGGAACTGTCTCGCCGTTGAGCAAGCAGGTGATGACGACCTGCAAAACAACGAGCGAACAGACATCCATCGCATTGTGCTGCAAAACTGGCGCGATCTCGTCAACATCCTTCGTCTCCAGATAGCGAAAATAACGCGTGGGCGCTTCACTTCCGGGCAAGTCGTTCACACGTTGAAAGCCAAGTACATGCGATTCCACATTGGCCAATGTGACTCGTGACAACTGATGCCGCCACAAACGGCGACTCGGATGGAGCAGATCCAACTGTGGACGCTGCAATGGTGGGAGACGGTGTAACAAACGTCGATTTTGCAGCAATGGCCAATCAAAGGACTTGCCGTTGAATGTGACGATGACGGTGTCATCCTGAAGGTGCTCCTCGCCAAGACTGAATAAAACCGCCGCTTCAGCATCGTAATCGTCTACCAGGAATTGCGTCAGGCACAGCTCGTCCGCTTGCACAGAGCCGATGGTGTGAAGAAAGGGAAATGTGCCTGCCCCAGTTCCCAAGCCGTTGGTCTCAACATCATAAAACCGCAGTTGCGACACTGAGAAAGTTGTCCCTACCAAGTTGGCCAACACAGCAAAATCGGCGTTGAGAATTTCTGCGAAAACGCGTTCCCCGTGACGCGTCAACAAATCTATCGCAGTCTGACGCCGCCAACACGCGCCATAAGGGGTATCTACTTGTTCAAAACCGGCCAGAAGAAGCGATTGTGCTCCCGAGACTGGCGATTGCGCAAACTGATTGACAGAAGTGGCAGGCATCGGCTCCTCTGGCACCGTACGGGCACGAACCGATTGCTCAAGCGACTTTAATTTATCTAGCAAGCTGCGCGCCATACGATACCCTCCACAAATGGTTCATCCTACATCAGTTCCCTAACTTCGCCACACACCGACAAATTGACCGCGATTTCATCC
The DNA here is from genome assembly GCF_042678105.1 of Alicyclobacillus fodiniaquatilis. Classification (NCBI taxonomy): domain Bacteria; kingdom Bacillati; phylum Bacillota; class Bacilli; order Caryophanales; family Alicyclobacillaceae; genus Alicyclobacillus; species Alicyclobacillus fodiniaquatilis. Next base: position 36,590 of record NZ_JBHUCX010000102.1, on the reverse strand, counting down.
GATTCTGCCAAATCAAACATATACCGGTGTATCACACAATGTGGCAAGCAACTGCAACACGTGCGTCTTTAATTCTTCATCCGCCTGACCTGGCCCTACGCACGACGGACAACCCGATGTGCATACACACCGTCGAACCATGTCGAACGCGGCAGGAAGGATCAGATCTCTATCCCGATAGACCCGTTCCGCCAGGCCGATGCCCCCCGGATATGCATCATAGATGTACAGTGTCGGCCGCGCGTGAAGCGGATCTCGCACTTGGACCGTGATGTGCAAGTCGGACGTCGCGCACATGCAGTGCAGCGCGCAGGCATGTTTGAGCAGATAGCCTGTTCCTTTCAGCGCGCTTTCCCACGTGTCTTGACTGAACGGAAACATTCCCGCTTCCCAAGCGCACCAGTAGCCTACGCTGTGCAATTCCGCTTCCGGCAGGTGAATGCGCCCCCAGCCAAGGTTTTCATGCGTGTCAAATTTGATTTTTTTGTACAAGGTCGGTGTCGCATTGACGGCGACTTCACCGAATGTATGTGTCGTGCCCGCCGCGCCCGTCTGTTGCTCCAACTCGTCTAATACCTGCAGTCTGACCGCCAATTCGGCGTCTGTGTAATAATCCGCCTCCACCGCGCGGACAAACGCCTTGCCGTTGTCCAAGTCGAGTTTTTCCACCTGATACGACTTGGATTGATGCAGATATATCGCCTCTTCATGCAACATCGTCAAAGCGCTAAACTTGTCCGTCTCACCAATGACATTCGGTTTTGCCGCCGTTTCGTCGATGATGACCACGTTTTCCTGCGCCGCGCTGCGCAGAGAAACATGATGACTCGGCAACGCATCGGCCATCCAGTAGTATTTTTCATCTCGACCACGGTGGAGAATCCGGGCGTCGGTCAAGTAATCGAGCAACTCGTTCGTAGTTTCCACAGCGTACGACTCATTTGACGCAAACGGCAGTTCATATGCGGCGCACTTGAGATGGTCCATCAAAATCAACAAGTTATCCGGATAGATTCGGGCGGATTCCGGCGAGACGTCGAGCAGCGCTTCCGGATGATGAATCAGGTATTGGTCCAACGCGGATGCATTGGCGATATACATCGCCAGCGAGACGCCGCGCCGTCGACCTGCGCGCCCGCTTTGCTGCAACACCGACGCAATGGAACCCGGATAGCCCACCGTCAGCGACGCGTCTAGCGAACCAATATCAACGCCCAATTCCAAAGCATTGGTGCTCACGACACCACGCAAATCACCGTTGCGCAACCCCCGCTCAATCGCTCGGCGCTCACTGGGCAGATATCCCCCGCGATATCCCACAATCCCCGCCCTCATGCGTTCACTGACATCGTTTTTCAGATATGAAGACAGCACTTCTACCTGTGTCCTCGTCTTGACAAACGCGATGGTCGCGATGTTTTCTCGCAGTAAACGCGTGCCAATTCGGCGCGCGGTCTGCAGGCTTGACTGACGCAATCCCAATTGCTGATGAACGATTGGCGGATTGTACAAGAGCGTATGTCGTTCTCCCTCCGGCGCGCCAGACTCATCTATCACGCACAAATCCCGCCCGGTCAACAAGTGCCCAAGCTCTCCCGGATTGCGAATGGTGGCTGAACTCATGATGTATTGCGGCTTCGCTCCATAAAATGCGCAAAGCCGTTCGAGCCGCCGCAGCACATTGGCGAAATGGCTACCAAATACACCACGGTAAATATGTGTCTCGTCGATCACGATGTATTTTAGATTCTCAAACAAACGCAGCCACTTGGTATGATGCGGCAATATGGCAGCGTGCAACATATCTGGATTTGTGACCACGATATGCCCTGCCTCGCGAATTTTCTGGCGCGCGTGAACTGGCGTATCGCCGTCATATGTAAAGGAGTGAACTTGTGTTTTGACATTGGCAATCAGCGCATTGAGTTCGGCGACTTGATCTTGCGCGAGCGCCTTGGTTGGAAATATATAAAGTGCCCGCGTTGACGAATCTTCGCAGATGGCATTTAAAATTGGCATATTATAGCATAGCGTTTTCCCACTCGCGGTCGGTGTGACAACCATGACATCGCGCCCCTCATGCGCAGCCTGCCAGGCCGCTTCCTGGTGGCTGTACAACTGTGTAATGCCGCGACTGTGGAGCGCCTCGACCACATTGCGGTGAAGAGAATCCGGCAGCGCGCGGAACCGCCCAGGCCGCGCTTCACGCACACGCCACGCCGCGACCTGCTGCATGAAAGCCTCGTCTCGTTGCCACTCACTCAACAACTGCGCCAAATTCATTTAGAACGCTCCTCTCTGTCCTGTAAATTAATTGGCACCTTGGTTGCTGCGCCATCCGCGATGCCTCGATATGACTGGCATTCTCACGGTTCTGCTCTTGCAGGATGCGTCACGCATGGTGGTCTATCATCCACATTTTGTATACATGAGCAAACTCTGTTTTACTTTCGACAGGAACAATGCGAACTCCTGTTCGTTTTTCTTGGTAATTTAGCATTCCTTTGCCTATCCTGAAAATAATGCGATACCTTGGCGCTGCGCCATCCGCAATGCCTTGATTGACTGCTATTTTCATGATGCTGTTGGCGCGGGACGCATCACGCATGGCGATCTGCTTTTTTAAATGTTCTCTACGAAATTTCTCGGTTGTAGGTCACGAATTACAAAATCGAACATAGCATGATAATGAACAGAGCATAGAGGCACTGTATGAATCTTGTACACCATGGAAATAAAGTATAGTACAGACTAGAGGGAGGAATCACCTTGCAAACGGTAGAAAAATGGGCCTCGCGTTCAGATGCGTGGACACCGGAAGACGACCAACGCTTAGCTGATTTGGTGCTAAATCACATCAGCAACGGCAGTACGCAACTCAAGGCGTTTGAGGAAGCAGCAAGTCTGTTAGGCCGTACCCCCGCGGCTTGCGGCTACCGTTGGAACGGCGTTGTCCGCAAGGATTATCGTAGTGAAATAGAAAAAGCGAAAGAGGCGCGCAAGCATAGCAGCCAAGCGTCAGCCCCAACCACGCCCGAAACCGCCGCCAACACGAATCATGCGGTCCAGGCTACCAGTGAATCCATCAAAGACGTCATTGATTTCTTGCAGACATATGACGCCCAATACCACAAGCTACGGGCATACTTAACCCAAATCGAACAAGAAAACGAAGTGCTCGCCAGTCGAGTGGAAGCACTGGAAGAACAATTGAGCACGCAGCAAACGCCCTTAGAACAAACAGTGAGCCCTGAACAACTGGAAGAAGATTCGCGAACCCTGTTTGCCATTATGGAACGCGCGCGCAAACTCTTGAACGATGGCGGCGGCAATCATTCTGATACCTGATTTGACATTCGCTTTGCAATCTCACGCCACACCCGTGCAGTGGCGGGCTGAAATGGCCCCCACTGCTTTTCCGCCGCCCGCACGAGCCATGCTGTCGCCGCTTCAGCACGCTCAATCCAGTCGGCTGGATACGCGTATTTGCGCACCTCGAATTCATCTCTGTCAACGACGAGCGTCTCTCCGTCGTTGATCAGGACATCTAAGTCGAGATCGACAAATACGACCTCAGTGCCGAACAGCGCTGGCGTGATAATGTTGCAATAATAATCCGTCCTATCTTCTTTCAGCAACATACATACCTGAAAATAAGCGCTAGGCCAGAACCAAATGACAACAGGAAAGTCACTAGACCACTGTTCACCGCTCGCCTCTATGACCGGGGCGCCAGGTGGTACAAGATACGTGTGCGCCACGCTGGTTTTGCTAGCTTGCGTCCAGATGCGGTGGGCGCCGCCATCCGCGTGAAGGCTGATCAAGTTCAATGGTCGTCATCCTCCCCTGCATCGAACGCCTGACGCGAGATATCCGGCAGAAAATCGACAAACAGATGAGTGGACAACAGACCTTTGACACCAATCAAGATGATGGGGCCAATGAACAGTCCGAGAATCCCCATCAATTTCAAACCCACATAGAGTGCAAACAATGTGGACAGCGTGTCAAGTCCAACCGTGTTCGCAAGGAGTTTCGGCTCGACGATATGCCGAATGATGGAGATGACGATTTGCAGCGAGATCACTTTGATGGCCAGCGACACATCGCCGATGACAAGCGCGCCTAACGCCCAGGGAATTGTCAGAATGGCGGATCCTAAAACCGGGATGAAGCCTGCCAAACCAAAAAAAGCACCCAAAAGCAGCGCGTACGGAATGCCCAACACGTACATACCCAAAATACCGAGAACCGTCGACAGGCACATCAGGATAAATTGAACTCGAATCGTCCCCAAAAAAGCGTTCGACATGTCCGTCAAAACGACATTCAGTTTCCCTTCCCAACCTGGTGGAGCCATACGGAAGAAAAAGACCATCATTCGCTCGTGTTTTAACAAGATGAAGAACGACGTAATGACAGCGATCACAGCAATAAACAAGATTTCTGGCAGGTGTGTGAAGGAGCCTAGGAAAGATGTCAAAGTCTTTTTCAGCCCAACGCCGCCAGCTTGAACGACTTGCTGAAACGCATGTTGAAGTTCAGTGGTCACTTGAGGAGGGAGTTGTCCATAAAACACTTTTCCCGCAGACAGTTGATGACGTATCCACACGTTTTCGCGCGCAAAGAATGACTGGCTATTCACAATGAGCGATGTGGCCTCACGTGTGATCCCGACAATGACGCCCCCAGAAAACAGGGCGACAAGCAAAACCAAGAGTGCCAAGACGACGATGACTGCAGCCAAACGCGGGAGCCCCCGTTCCTCGCCCCAACGAACTACAGGAATCAACAGAATAGCCAGTACCCAGCCAATGACAAACGGCAATATATACTTTAACAGCAGCGCCAATAACAGTGCGACGACGAGAATAAACACGCACAACAAGGCAACTTCCACAAGACGCAACAGGTATCTCTGCATTTCAAACGCTCGTTGTGAACGCGGGAATCGCACATGCAAAGCTCCCTTCCCATTGGGTCTTACTGTGATTGTGGTCGATACACCCTACGCTTGGTCATAAACGCAAACCCTATCAGAACAAACGCGAGCACAAAAAACAACGTTGCCAGCCACCCTTGTCCCTGGGCCATCAAAATGGACGCAACCGCCAAACACACCATCGTGATCAGCGCGACGAAAAAAAATACAATCCGCATTGAAGTGGACACCAACTGTCCCTCCTATCCTAAAAATCATACAACACCTTGGTGCTGCGCCATCCGCGATGCCTGATATGACTGGTATTTTCATGATGCTCTGGTGAGAAACGCATCACGCATGGCGGGTCTAATCGGCATAAAGCGTGGAACACCACGCGTTGCAGTCTATGTAATCATTGTACACGATATCAATCATGTATCATACCGGAATTACGAGAGCGACACATTCTATATAAGCACAGGCGGCATGCACCAAACAGGCACGCACCGCCAACTTTGAGTCTATCCTGAAAATAAAGTCGATACCTGTGCGTGCCCCATCTACGATGCCTTGCTTGACTGGTAGTTATCATGATTTTGCTGATGCGGGACGCATCACACATGGCGATCTACTTACGAGGCAGTTACGTGCATTGACAGAAACGGGGCAATTTCCTGCCAAATCTCCGCCGCTCCACTTTCCAAGATGACGTGGTGCGCTCCACACCTGCGATATAAAGAAACACGCGTTGGATCCGCCGCGATCACCAACACCCAATTGACGCGCGCTTCCCGCAACGTCTGGGTGAGTAAAGCGCTCTTGACAAAGTCATCTGCCGTAGCGCGAATCACCGCCACATCAAAGCCTGACAACTGTACGGCTTCTTTCACCGTAGACCTGTGCGCTGGCACATTCAAGCAGTGATTGGGATACCATGCGCGCAGCTTGGCTTGTGTTTCTTCAAAACAATTAAGAACGCGTACATCGACGCCTGCATTGATTGCTTGTTCAATGAACGCTTTATCGTCAGCTGAAAATGTCGCGACAAGCAATTTCGGCACCATACAATCCGACCTTTCCGCCTAAGTTGCTGATAGCGCTTACATTTTTATTCTACACTAAACCACGCAAATTTTGTAGTGCATTTCTCCATGTTCCTCTAAGATCTTTCACTGGCACGCCGCAACAGTACATCGCCGTAGTCATAAATCGCCTCTCGCGCCAAACGCGGATCTTCCATCTGCACAGCGTCATATACCGCCCGGCACGTGCGTAGCCCTGTTTCGCGCTTCGGGCTGAACAAGCGCAGACTGCTGCGCAAAGCCTCTTGCAGCACGCGAAAGGTATTGAGTAACACGTGATTTTCTGAGCACTCGGCCAATACCGCATAAAAATGCAACTCGCTGGCAATGCCATGTTCGCCCTGCCGACTGGCGGCCTCCAAATTGAACAAAGCCCGCGCAAGGGCCGAATAGTCCCGCGTCGCCCGCGCCCGCGCCGCAGAGGCTGCAATTGCCGCCAAAACGGACGTCAAAAGCTCAAGCAAATCACGAACTTGATCCGTTCCAAGCAAGATGGCTGCGTCCAAGGGCTGCATCCACATCTCGACACTCGCTGTACGCACATATGTCCCATTGCCATGACGAAACTCAACCAGACCCTGTCCCCGCAAAGCGCCTAGCGCTTCACGCACGGTGGCGCGGCTACAGGAGAATTCCTCCGCCAAGTCTTTCAAAGGCGGCAATCTGTCACCTGGACGCAATTGTCCTTCTTCGATCATGGATCGGATATTTTGCGCAATCCGCATATATAACTTCTGTCCATACGGTGATGTCGTTCCGTCCAATGTCCGTTCCCTCTTTTGTCTGCCGATCTATTTTAATAGTATCATATCGCAGAAAAACCGATGACGCCGCGTCTGCTCTTGTCAAACAACAAAAAGAGAAGCCGCTAAGGCAGGCAAAACGATGCTCATCCCTCAGCGACTCCCCTAGCCTGAAATCATACGCTACCTTGGTGTGTGCCATCCGCGCCGCCTCGTTCGACTCACATTTTCATGAGTCGGCTGGCGCGAAACGCATCGCGCTCTATGACAAGCTCGCGCAAAGAGGCGAACTCACCCCTTCACAACGAGATTCACCAGGCGACCCTGGACATAAATCTCTTTCACCGTTTGCTTGCCCTCAATCCACTCGGCAACTTCTGGCAATTGTTTGACGCGTGCAATGGCCTCATCCTGTGTCGCTGTTGTGGAAATGTTGGTTTTCGCGCGCACGCGGCCGTTGACCTGTACGGCGATCTCCACTTCATCATCCACTAACCACTTCTCGTCAAACACTGGCCAAACCGCGTCAAAGACAGATTTTTCATGCCCCAGCTGCTGCCACATTTCTTCGCCAAGATGCGGCGCAAATGGCGCGATGGTCACCGCGAGCGTCTCCAACGTGGCGCGATCAATGCCATTCTTCGCCTCGTTGGCAAGCGCATTGATATACTCCATAAACGCGCTGACAGCCGTATTGAATCGGAATGACTCCATCCGCTCGGTGAGCGAAGCGACAAAGCGATGCCGCAGTTTCGTCAACGCATCTCGCTCGGCGACCAACTTCGTCCGATGGGTCGCCGTCAAGCGATATACTCGCCCAAGGAAGCGCGCGACGCCCTCCAGGCCGTTCGTATTCCATTCCGCCTCATCTTCCGGTGGGCCAACGAACATTTCATACATGCGCAGCGCGTCGGCGCCATAGCGATGAATGATGTCGTCCGGGTTGACCACGTTGCCTTTCGACTTGCTCATCTTAGCGCCGTTGAGGGTGATCATCCCCTGTGTAAACAGTCGCTTGAACGGCTCGGAAAACTGAATCAAGCCGAGATCGAAAATAAATTTCGTGTAGAAGCGCGCATAGAGCAAGTGCAACACCGCGTGCTCGACGCCGCCGATGTACATATCCACGGGCAACCAGTAATCTATCGCATCCTTGGCGAACGGCGCTTCGTGATTGTGCGGATCTGCATAACGCAGGAAATACCAGCAAGACCCGGCCCATTGCGGCATGGTGTCCGTCTCCCTGCGCGCCGGTCGTTGGCATTGCGGACAGGTGGTGTTGACAAACGACTCAATCGCCGCAAGCGGTGATTCACCTGTGCCTGTCGGCTCATACCGCTCCACATCCGGCAGACGAATCGGCAGTTGCTCCACAGGAACCGGCACAGTTCCGCAGTGATCACAATGGACAACCGGAATCGGCTCGCCCCAGTACCGCTGCCGCGCAAACACCCAGTCACGCAGGCGATAGTTCACGGTCGCTTCCGCCTGCCCCGTTGTCTCCAACAAGCGAATGGCCGCCTTTTTCGCCTCGTCCACGGCAAGGCCGTTTAACGACGCGGAGTTCACCATCACGCCATCGCCCGTGTAAAGCCCCTCTGTCGGCGTATCTGGCGACTGGACGACCGGAATGATAGGCAACTCAAACTGCTCGGCAAAATCATAGTCGCGCTCGTCGTGTGCAGGGACAGCCATAATGGCGCCCGTGCCATAATCCATCAGCACGTAATCTGCCACCCAAACGGGCAATTTCCGGTCACACAGCGGATGCTCCACATATGCGCCCGTGAAGACGCCCGTTTTCGTCTTGTCGACAATTTGGCGCTCGATATTGGATTTGCGCAGCGCTTCGTCCACATAGCTGTCCACAGCAGACTTTTGCGCTGTTGTCACAATTTTTCCGACCAGCGGATGCTCTGGCGCCAATACCATGTAAGTCGCGCCGTAGATGGTGTCCGGCCGTGTCGAGAAGACCTCGATTTGTTCGGCGTGATCGACCAGTTGGAAGCGAATACGCGCGCCTTCGCTGCGGCCAATCCAAGCGCGTTGCATCCGCTTTACATGCTCTGGCCACTCCAGTTCGTCCAGGTCGTCGAGGAGACGGTCCGCATATGCGGTAATTTTGAGCATCCATTGGTACATTTCCTTTTTGGTGACATCTGTGCCACAGCGCTCACACTTGCCATCGATGACCTCTTCGTTCGCCAGACCGGTCTTACAGCTTGGACACCAGTTGATAGGCATCTTTTGCCGGTAAGCCAACCCCCGTTCAAACATCTTCACGAAGAAATATTGTGTCCAACGATAATAGTCGGGATCAGACGTATTGATTTCTCGATCCCAATCGTACATCGCGCCAATTTCCTCAAGCTGCTGCTTGAATTTAGCGACGTTTTTTTCGGTCGCCACCCGTGGGTGAATCCCGTTTTGAATCGCATAGTTTTCGGCTGGCAAGCCAAACGCGTCCCAACCCATGGGATGCAGAATCTCATAACCATGCAATTTTTTAAAGCGGCTCCAAACATCTGAAATCGTATATCCTCGCCAGTGCCCCACATGCAATCCATTTCCCGATGGGTATGGGAACATGTCCAAACAGTAATATTTCGGCTTGCCGCTGTCTTGCCGCGCCTTGTGTACGTGCTGTTCGCGCCAGCGCGTTTTCCATTTCTGTTCAATCTCTTGGGGTTGGTATTCCATCCGTCATCCTCCTGAAACTACAAAGCCTCTCGTCCCATATAGGACGAGAGGCATGATTCCCGCAAACACCTATGTTGAAACGACTGAAAGCGTCATTCCCACTCACCTATAACAGCAAGTTGCGACTGGCTGCTTTTCTGCAACAGTTTTGATTGAATTGCTTTCCAGTATACTCAAGTACGCGCACTTTGCAACCAAATACGCCATGTTTTTACGCGCATTCGCCTTTAACGCCTATCCGAGGATTGCAACACACCCATCAGGCGTAAGACGAACAAGAATAGATTGACAAAGTCAAGGTACAGTGAGAGCACGACCCACGGCACCATCTGCGCGGACAGCCCCTGCCGAGCAATGCGATTGACGTCAAATAGAATATAACCGACAAATACGCCAATGCCCAAGAGCGCGTAAACCAAACTCATCACAGATGAAAAACCCGTAAATATGGATACGATCCCCATGAGCAACAGCGCCATCAACCCAATGAACAGAAACCCATTCAGAAACGAGAAATCAAGCGACGTGTTCGCAGCCACGATAGAGGCGATGAGAAACGCCCCCGCCGACACAGCCAAGGCTTTGATGACCAAGCCAGTGCCCAGAGTTATACTGGAGCTATAAATGATCGGCCACAGTGTGATACCAGATATGAACGTAAAAGTGTAGACAAAGCCAAACCCAATATTGCGGCGGCGCTGCATGAACATGGCGACAACTATCATCACCAATTCAACGATACTCAACAAAGGAATCAGTCCATATGGAAGTTGCGTCCCCACCAACACCCCGACGAGCGCCATGAGGAGCGTGCCAAATAGACCAAGAAAGACTCGACTCATCAGTTTATTTTGCGATAGCGTATAAGCTTGCATGTGAAATACCTCCTTTACAAGACATCCGATTGTGTGGCGCCCATCGTTTTTATGGGCCTCATGCAATTCACAATTCAGTGTGCCACATCGATGTCGAGCACCTCATGTAAAATGTTTTCGTACACCTTCGGCCAAACCAGTTTTTTCAGATCCGCCAATGGCACAAAGCGCAAGGCGCCTGTCTCGCTTTGCGACAACCTCACATTGTGCAATCCAACAGGACGCAAGACGGACACGTCCCACTCCAAGTGTGTAAAAATGTGCCGCGCAGTTGCAATCTGCACAAATTTCTGCGCCGCTTCCCCATCTGGCGTTTCTCGCACGACAACAGCATCAGTGTCGACATCCAGCAGTGTGGCTAAACGTCGTTCTGCCGCCAGCAACAAATTGTCCGCTGTCGCTTTGCTGGCCGTCATCTCCACCATTGGCAATTGCCACATATCAGCCAGCAATCCAGTGTCAGGACGTTGTTCCACTAGCAAATGACCGTCCTGTTCAAGCCAAAGCGCCATGATGGCATATTGTTTGCGCGCTTTCTTCGGCTTGCGTCGCGGCAATTCGGCGGTGCGCCCTGTCGCCGTGGCCACGCAGCCATCCCGAACCGGGCAGACCAGGCACTGGACGCGCTTGGGCGTACAGACCACCGCCCCAAGTTCCATCAAAGCCTGTGTGAACAGCCGTGGCACACTGCCTTCAACCATTTGCTGCACCTGTTTTTCGATGTCCAATTTCACACGCGCCTCATCAATCGGCTCCTCTATCCCCAGATAACGCGCCATCACCCGCAAAACATTGCCATCGACCGCCGCAACAGGTTGGTTAAAAGCAATGCTCATCACCGCGCCGGTCGTGTACGGCCCAACGCCCGGCAAGGCCCGAACAAGCTCGGCATCGGCTGGAATCTCGCCGCCATGCTGTTCACACACCGCTTTTGCCGCGCGCTGTAAATTGCGGGCCCGCGAATAATAACCGAGACCTTGCCACAATTTTAGCACGTCCGATTCCTCTGCAGCCGCCAAACTCGAAATGTCCGGGAATCGTTCCAGAAAGCGATGATAATACGGGATCACCGTCTCAACGCGTGTCTGTTGCAACATCGTCTCACTGACTAAGATGCGATATGGATCTGACGTCTGGCGCCACGGCAAAGCTCGATGGTGCGCTTCATACCACAAAACTAATTTATGTCCGAACTCATCCAAGCTTTCCGACTGATTGCACACGAGCCCAAATCCTGCTACTGAAAACATAGATAAATGTCCATGCTAGAGTGTTCCTGCTTCACCGTGCCCCGCCTCGCCACTTGCTCACTACTACGGTTTATGTGACACTCCACAGGCGTGAATTCCGACGTAGCCCGCCGTACATGTATACGGTCTTGTTATGTGAGCACCACATACGCTCGCGTTTGCATGAGATTCATCACCGCATTCAAATCTCTGTCCATCGTATTTCCATAGACTTCACAAACATATACGCGCTCCGCAAGGGAAAGGTTCACTTTCTTATGCCCACAACAAGAACAAATTTTGCGGGATGGGTAGAAGAGCAGCGCTTCTCTCAATTCGATGCCAAATTTCCGACACGCATTTGTGAGCTTCTCTTTGAAGTCGTAGAACCCTTGACTTGCGACGGACTTGCTCAAATGTCGGTTGCATACCATGCCTTTGACGTTCAGATGTTCAATTGTGATGTATGCTGGCTTGGTTTTCGCCAACTCACTCACGACATCCGCACGATACGCGCTTCTCATGTTCGCAAGACACATTTGTACCTTCTGCACTCTTAACACGTTTTTGGCTATGTTGCTTCCGCATTCAGTAGCAGGCTTCACCTTCTTTCTTTGCTCGTATTTGCGGGATAGCGCCCGCTGCGCTCGCTTCAAACGCTTCTCTATGCGTTTGATTGCGGAAGACTTGTTGATGTTCTTGAACACTTGACCATTGCTTTCTTTCGGGCTTTGGACGAGACTTCCTTAATCCACGGACGTTCCAGTGAATGGACATGATTTATCCATTTATCGAAGGCGTTGGCAGACATGAATTTCTCGCCTTTAGTATATCGTTCTTTGTTCACCGCGATAAACAGGTTATACAGATAGCGGCATACACCGAATGTCCGATTAATCTGTCGGCGTTTTTCGTCCGTAGGATGGATCTCCGTTTTGTAGGCACTCAACATCCGGATCATCCTTTGTCTTTTTTTGCAAAACATCCCGATAATACAAACGAAAAAGCAGGGCAGAATACACGCGAGGAGGTGCTGTCCATGTTGAATCTTATGAGTGCCATGGCAAGCTCTGTGCGTCACCGCGTCGCGCCGAGACGCAGAAGCGGCATGGGTACCATGACCGCGCTCTTTGTCGGAGCGAGTGTCGGTATCGCCGCATGGGAAGCCATGCGAAAATCGCAATTGGGCGGAAAGCTCGGCGGAATGTCACCTGCATCCAAAATGAGTGCATCTGGTATCGCAGAAGAAGTCATGCAGGAAATTGAAGACTGACCTAGGGACAAGTGAAAAAATCCTCTATACAATCAGAATCGAACACCGGATATGTATCCAGAGTCCTTCAATCTGATGGATTTTCACATGTCCCCTAGACACGGGCGTCGATAGACAGAGTCCACAAAGTTGTGGGCTCTGTCTACTCCTCATGACGAAAACAGCCAACTGTCGTTTAGAGGTATTTTCTGTGAATGCCGTATTTGTGTTTCCAAACCTGGTAGGATAACCGACTGCGTTTCATGCTGTCGACAAACTTTTGTGTATTTTCTAAAACGCGTCGAGCCTCTGCCATACTGACTTGGCGCATAAAAATGGCTTCGCCGAATTCCTCTAAATCGATAACATGGTAATATGAGCGTTCATATATCAACACATCCACATACATATCCTCGACGTAGATGTACTCCTGATCTTCCCACACTTTCACCAAATCGACGTAGTGATCAAACCGCAGGCGGGGATGTTTTACAGGCGTATTATCTTCCAGGCATGTACTGACCGCGATTCCCCATTGTGGGTAAATTTCGCGCAGGTGTTGACTATATCCGTGCTCAAATGCAGGGCGTTGGACCGCCACTAGACCTGGTCTCCGGAAGAACCGCTCAATTGTAAAAGGCTCATTTGACCGATCAATCCCGCGCTCGTCCCGCTTGTGAATCTGTTGAACACGGCCTGTTCGCAGCGCCACGCACGCCCCTCCTTCAATCCAAAAACCGCGTTTTCCCTATAGCGTACCATGACTTTCCGGAAAAGGCCAAACCAAGACCAGGGAACGTGTGCCACTGCAGTTGACAATCTAGCGGAAGAAACGTGTCCTCTGTTGTTTGGACGCACGAAAGCGGCGACCACGAGAAACTTTGGGCATATGCTCAAGGGGAGATTTCATTTTTGAGGAATTGCGCATTTGCATGCGATGTTTGCGTCGAGATTTGATACGAAAGATAAAAAACCATAAAGATGCCCCAACTACGCCCACCATGATGACATACCAAATCGGCGGCGCACTTTGCAACGGTTCAGCAAATGTGAGTGAACCGGGTTCGTAATTTTCGATCACGACAAACTTCCCGTCAGCCCCGAACAGCTTCGATGTTGGCGGCAGTGTCACGTTTTCTTCCAACGGTTTGTTGGCGAAACGCAGATATCCTTCCTCGTCTTCACCCTCATACCGCCAGTCGCCAATGACCGATTCCCCAATCGTCACTTCATGGTAAAGTGGGTTGCGAGCGACAAACGGCATGACAAAGTGGTACAGCTCAAATAGTGCCAGCGCGCCAACGGCGAACAAAATCAAGAGGATACGCAAGGGTAAACGGCGTCGCCTCCGAACACGCATTTTCATGCATGCGTTCCCCCTTTCAGCCCCATGTCCTAGTCTATGACCAAGCCCATGCAGCCAGAACGGAAACGGAAACGCCGAATACGCGCTTAACCCGGTTTAATTCAATTGATCTGATGCGATCAATTGGGCAAGCTGTTCTACAGCTCTTTCTTCATCTTGGCCATTTGCCTGTACGATGACAGGTTGCCCTGCAGCCACGGCCAAGGACATGACGCCCATGATGCTCTTCGCGTTTACGGCTTTGCCATCTCTTTCGAGGAAAATTTCTGCATGAAACCGATTGGCTGCCTGCACAAAATTCGCCGCCGCGCGCGCAAACAAACCACCTTTTAAATTCACAACCACTTCTTTTTGCACCATCAACATCACCATATTTCATTTTTATTTGGTTTATTTTGTTTATCAGTATATCACGTGGGCAAATCGAGAAAAAGCGCTGTGCCGCCTCAATTTGTGGCGACATTCTGACTAAGTCGAGCGGTTTCCACGCAATTGATTTGCAATGTCTTCTAACTTGCGAAACCGATGATTCAACCCAGACTTTGACACGCGATTGCCCAAGCGTTGACACAGTTCCTGTAGATTCGCCTCCGGATAACGCAACCGTGCTTCCGCGATTTCTCGTAGATGATCCGGCAACTGCGCAATGCCCATGCGATGATCCACGTAACGAATGGTTTCCAATTGCCGTACGGCCGCAGCGATGGTCTTGTTCATATTGGCTGTCTCACAGTTGACCAAACGGTTGACCTGATTGCGCATGCCTTTTAAAATGCGTGTATCCTCAAATTTGAGCAGCGCTTGCACGGCGCCAATCAGATTGAGAAAGTCAACGATTTTCTCGCCTTCTTTGAGATAGACAATGTACCCTTTTTTGCGGTTCGTTTTACGTGCATGCAACTCATACGCATTCATCATTGCCAACAGTTGTTCTGCAAATACAACCTCTGTCACATATATCTCCAGATGGTAAGATGGACTGCCGGGCGCATTGACAGAACCTCCAGCGAGAAAAGCGCCGCGTAAAAATGCCCGCTTGCAACAATCATCATCTGGCAGCGGCCAAACAGGCTCAAGCGAACCCTCTTGCACATTACCGCGCCAGCCAAGTTTCGACAGCACGGACTCCGCATGCGAAGCGGGGAGCCGAATGGCATAGACGTTGTTCTTTTTCAGCCGCATCTTTTTTTGCACAAACACTTCCGGTCGCGTGTCAAATTGCGCCTTCAACTCGGTGTAAATGCGTCTAGCCGTTGCCACATTCTCCGTTTCAACAACCAACTGACGCCGTTCGCCGACAGAACGAAAAACACCGCTTATCGCCAAAATGGCCCGCAGCTCATTTTGTGCGCAACAGGCGTCCTGTGAAATATTTGTGAGTTCCTTTTTCGTCTCGGCAGCGAACGACAAGATGGCTCCTCCCCCTTCAAGCATTCGTCCTTTGCGCAACGCCTGGCATCATGCGCATTGGCCACACTGCGACTATCCCCGCTCATAGCCCAGCAAACTGACAATTTGCTCCGCAACCTTGCGGCTATCGTGACGAGCATATGTCGCATAGTGGACAAAATCCCGCGCGACAACTTTGATCCCCAAGCGGTTTAACTCTTCGATATCGACGCGCACGGGATAACTGGATTGCGATTGATACTGCTGTAAAGCTTCTTCCGGCAAAGGTGCCGCATTGACCAGAACATAATCGAACAGTCGCTCACCCACATGCTGATAAATCGCGCTCACGTGACTGGAAGCGGACAAATCATCTGTTTCACCCGGTTGGGTCATCACATTGCACACGTAAATTTTGCGAGCGTCACTGGCGCGAATGGCGTCCACCATGCCGTTCACCAGCAGGTTTGGCAAAATGCTGGTGTATAGGCTGCCTGGCCCAACCACGATGGCATCCGCCTGCGCAATGGCCTTGATGACTTCCGGCAAAGGCTCCAAACCACCTGGCACCAGCTCAAGCCGTTCGATCTGACCGCGCGCCTCCGGAATATTTGACTCTCCTTCTACCACACTGCCATCAGTAAGATAGGCGCGCAGGCGCACATCTTCATTCACGGCAGGCAGTACCTGTCCTCGCACAGCCAAGACGCGGCTGGTTTCACGAATGGCAGATTCAAAGTCGCCCATAATGTGTGTCATCGCAGCGAGAAATAGATTGCCAAAACTATGTCCTTCCAAACCTTCCCCAGACGGAAAGCGAAACTGTAACAACCGCTCCAGCAATGGTTCCGTATCTGCCAGCGCCACCAAGCAATTGCGAATATCCCCCGGCGGCGGCATCGCAAAATCATTGCGCAGCCGACCTGAACTGCCGCCATCGTCCGCAACCGTCACAACTGCGGTCAAATCCACCTGGAATTCCTTTAAACCACGCAAAATGGTAGATAAACCTGTTCCACCGCCCAAAGCGACAATTTTCAACCGCCGTTCGCGCCACTTTGCTCGTTTCTTGGCTTGGCGCATATCGGACCACCAACCGAAGGCGAGCAGCACGACAGCCGCCACAAGCACTGCCAGCCCAAGCTCTGTCCCATGCCGCCAATGCGCCAATCGCAACACACCAGCTAAAATACCGACGCCGAAACAGGCAATCGTCCAAGCCAGCAACCACCATTGCCGCATGGTTTACCCCTCCCGATTCCTGTCCCGATGCGTCAAGTCCACGTCCGCAAGCGCGCGCAAGTGATTTGCGATATGACGAGCAATGGCCACAGAGCGATGCCGACCGCCTGTGCAACCGATCCCCACAACCAAGTGCGTTTTTCCCTCGCTTTGAAACTCCGGCAACAAGAAATCCAACATCTCCTCGGTCTTCGTGACAAACTGTTTGGAAGCAGGCCACTGCATTACGTAGTCGTAAACAGGGTCATCCTCCCCTGTAAACGGACGAAGATCATCCACATAGTATGGATTAGGCAGAAAACGCACATCAAAAATCATGTCCGCGTCCAAGGGAACACCGTATTTAAAACCAAAGGAAAGCACATGTACCGGCATCCGCTCAGCATGCAGCTGAAAATGCCGTTGGAGTTCCTGTTTGAGTCTACCCACAGCCATATCACTCGTGTCGATCACGATATCACACGCCACCCGAACGCTCGCCAGCACTTCTCGTTCCTGTTGGATGCTCTCGGTCAACCGAGCGGACGGCGAGAGTGGATGCCGCCGACGCGAAGCCTTGTAGCGGCGAACCAATGTCGCGTCATCTGCATCGAGGAACACCAACACCACATCCATGTCCTTGCGCTGCCGCAACTCCTCGACCGTCATCAAAAGCGGCTTAAACAAGGCGCCGCCGCGCAAGTCACACGCAAACGCCACTTTGCCGAGCGTGCCGGAAGCGTGCTCGGCCATCTCCAGCAGCCTCGGCATCAACGCTGGTGGCAAATTGTCGACGCAAAAAAAACCGATATCCTCGAGCGCCTGCATCGCGACCGATTTCCCCGCGCCGGACATCCCGGTGAGGATGATAGTTTGTGGGCGCAACGTCATCTGGCATCATCTCCCTCACTATCGGACAGAGTTTGGGCTGAATGTAGATAATTATGCGGTTCAATTTCCCAGTCCAGCATTTGTTGGTCTGCCGTATAAGAAAAACGGCCAAAAAACACATTTTTATCTTTACGCTGATAGGCTGCCAATGTATGCCGCACCATCAGCCTGTCTCCCTCATCCATTGGCAAGTGTAAGATGTCAGCCGTCGTGACCACCGCAAGTTTCCCCTCACGATGTTCGTGATGCAATTCCCCCCGCGCACCGCTGCCGATAAACTGGGCAATCAGCCGCTCTTTTTCAGGGCTATCCACCCCGGCTGCGACGCGTACACGATAGATACCTGACAACGTCGCATCTGCCAATTCTAATCCGGACTCTTCGGTGAACTCGCGCATGGCTGCGTGACGCCACAGCTCGTCATCTTCCACCTTGCCACCAGGCAAGTACCACCATCCGTGCCGTGGTTTTTGTAACATAACAACCCCTTCTTGCCAGGGGACAAAGCAGTTCACAATGATTTGCAATACGTTCACCTCACTCGTCAAAAGGATAGCATGTCGCATCCCGTTTCACCAGTTTCTGAGGGCGTTCGCAAATCAGCACAAAAAAAGTGGGCGCCTTTCGGCGCCCAAGATAATATGTTAAAAGGGGGTCAAATGTGCTACATGTGTATAGTACTCTGCCCATATTTCAAACGTGTTACAACTGCATTAAAAATCTGTGACATCGCTATGATTCATATTTCTGCGCTTTTCAAAGTGCCGATGACCAAATCTTAAATCCCGGCGTTAAGGAGAATTTGCTCCAACCGCACACTGCATTTGCGTATGGATGACGCGGCGACATGAAACTGTTCCGCCAACTCTTTTTGCACCACAGGAACACCGAAATAGCGCAAGGTGATATACAGCAAACCAGCCACCCAAATATCCGCCTTGCCGATTCGGCGAT
Organism: Alicyclobacillus fodiniaquatilis; assembly: GCF_042678105.1. Lineage (NCBI taxonomy): Bacteria > Bacillati > Bacillota > Bacilli > Caryophanales > Alicyclobacillaceae > Alicyclobacillus > Alicyclobacillus fodiniaquatilis. The sequence goes on along the minus strand of NZ_JBHUCX010000102.1, from coordinate 17,964 downwards.
GCGCATGCAAAAACATGTCGTACAAATAGCCCAGCCATACCTTTTTTGCCGGAGGGATCAGTCTTGCCAATTGCTGCTCCTGAAGCCATACCTCTGTTCGTTGCCACACCATCCGCCAACTCGGATTGAGCTCAAAGATGATATCTTCCGCTATCTGCTCAAGCGGCACCGTCTGCATTTCATTATTCATCTTGATACAGACGTCACCCTTGGCGCCAATCCGTTTGAGCGCAATGACGGTATGTAGTCGCAGCGTCTCATCGATATCCTGACGCTCCAGAAACAACCGCAAAGCCTTTTCCGCATCGTCATCCGCAACCACCGCCAAAGCGCGGATAACCCGCCGCCTGGTCTCGTGATTGCCGTGGCGCAGCCCCCAATAGAGCGAAGCGCGCAACAGTGCATCTCGGCGCCATTCGTCGAGATTGTTTTCCTTTAACTTATCCTTCATTTCGGCAAGTTGCTCTTCCACAGGCAAATCCAACTGGTAGCTGACCTTCCAGTCAGCCGTCGCTTGCTCATCCACAGTGACAAGCCGTTCCAAATAGTAATCCGCAATCGAACGGTATTCCCGCTCCCGCGCAAGCATTTGCCACAACCGCTCAGCGACGTTCCACTGCTGGCTGTTTGCAGCCGCCGCAGCCGCCGCGTGAAGCAACGCAGGTTCTGGCGGATTGGTCAGCCGCATCAATCTGCGAAACGTGTTAAAAGCGTCCGCATGAGAGCCGATCAGCCCAAGTGTAGTCCCGACTTTCATGGCGAGATCGTAATGGAGGGGGAAAACTTTGCGCAACGGCTCCGCCGCCGCTTCCAAAACGTCTTTCCAGCCGAAATGTTTTACCAGAATCGCGCGATTGCACAGCGCGTGAATGTTGTCGGGTTGACGGCACAGCACTTCATCCGCCATCGCCAACGCCTTATCGTGCTGCCCTGTGTAGTAATAGGCCAAACACAGATTATTGTAAGCCGCATAATTCTCCGGTGACTCTGCGATGACTTGCTCGAGCCATTCCACCGCAGCCTCAAACTGCCCATGTTCAAGAAAGTAACGCCCATCTTTTTCAGCGTCGGCCGCATCGCGTTTCCGCTTTTCAGCTTCCCACTTCTCAAGCGCCGCTCCGCCGCCAAACTCATCGAGCAAGACGCTGAGCATTTCTTCTGCATCTTCAGCATATTCCCCGTTTGGCTCTGAATCGAGATAGCGCAAAACATATTCTTCTGCGATGTCATATTCACCCATGTTTGCATAGTTGTTTGCGAGGTAAAACTGACATTCGGTCATATTTGGGTCCAAGTCTTGCAACACGTGCTCCAACAATTCATTGGAAGCTTGGAAATCTCCCATTTCCGAAAACACGCCCGCCAAGTTACAATAATTCACGGGGTTGTTCGGTTCGTATTCAACCGTCTTTTTAAACGCTTTGAGCGCCTTATTCAAATCATTTCGTTGTAAAAAACGAACGCCACGTTCGAAAAAATAAGCTGCGTCAAAATTCATGGCAATGACGTTGTTGCTGTCTTTGCCTGATTGTCGATGCACATAACGCGTATCCACACAGCACCTCCTAACGCTACCCGTCCGGTTTTAAACCAGGTAAAGCATTGTGTTATGTGAACTGGTACGCAAAGTATATCACATCCGCATCCCGGCGCGAAGTATCTCTCACAACGCGACTCGTGTTATAATGGAAAATCAGTTTGAGGAGGATGATCGGTGAAAGCGATAAAAACAAACATTGCTAGCGCACTCAAAGCTGTCACTGGCTTGGACGAGCCTGCGCTGAATCAGATGATGGAGTATCCGCCCAATCCGGAACTGGGCGATCTCGCCTTGCCTTGTTTCAAACTTGCCAAGACGATGCGCAAGAGCCCGCAACAGATAGCCGAGCAGCTCGCAGAGGTACTTTCCGCGCTGCCGGAAGTCGCCGTGGCAACGCCTGTCAATGGGTATCTGAATATCGCCGTGGCGCGGAGCAGCTTTGCAAAAGAAATCGTACAGACAGCCATCGACAAACCGCGAGCTCTGTTTTCGTCACAACGTGGTCTTGGCCACACCGCAGCCATCGACTATTCTGCCCCAAATATCGCAAAGCCGTTTGGCGTCGGCCACCTGCGCTCCACCATCATCGGCGAATCGCTTGTGCGCATGATGCGCGAAGACGGTTATAACGTGGTGGGCATCAACCATCTCGGCGACTGGGGCACACAGTTTGGCAAAACCATCGCCGCCTATCTGCGTTGGGGAGACGAAGAACAAGTCAAAGCGGACCCTGTGCGCGAATTGTTCAAGTTGTACGTTCGCTTTCATCAGGAAGCAGAAGCGGACCCATCTTTGGATGAAGAAGGACGCCATTGGTTCAAACAGCTCGAAGATGGCAATGAACAAGCCGTCCGTCTCTGGAAATGGTTCATTGACGAGAGCATCAAGGCCTTCAAAAAAACGTACGCGCTCTTAAATATCGAGTTTGAACACTATTTAGGTGAAAGTTTTTACAACGACAAAATGGACGCCGTTGTCGATGAATTGCGCGAAAAGGGACTGCTCGTCCGGGATCAAGGCGCCGAAGTGGTTGACTTGTCCGCATATGATATGCCGCCCTGTATTATCAAAAAGTCGGATGGCACGTCCATTTACGCGACGCGCGACCTGGCCGCTGCCGATTATCGGCACAACCACTTCAAAGCAGACACCCTGGTGTATGTGGTAGGCGCAGAGCAAAAACTGCACTTCCAACAGGTGTTTAAAGTGCTGGAACTGATGGGTCGCCCTTATGCGCAACATTGCACACACGTGTCATTTGGCATGATGAAGTACAATGGCGAGCGGCTATCGACACGGCGCGGCAAAATTGTGTACTTGGAAGATGTCTTGACCAAAGCCATCACGGAAGCCAATCGCATCATTGAAGAGAAAAATCCGAATCTGCCGAATCGCGATGAGGTCGCGCGCAGTGTCGGCGTCGGCGCAGTCATCTTCAACGACTTAAAAACCTATCGCGTGCACGATGTCGACTTCCGCTACGAAGACGTGCTCAACTTCGATGGAGAAACAGGCCCCTATGTCCAATACACGCATGCACGCGCCTGCAGCGTATTGCGCAAGGCTGGTTTTACAGAGGCGAACATATCGTGGCAGGACAGCGGCACATTGAGTGATACCGAATGGGGCTTGGTGGTCAGCTTGAGTCTGGCCAATGAAGCGTTGAATCGCGCCGTAGACGAATACGATCCGTCGATTGTCGCCCGCTACATCCTGCAATTGAGCGCGACCTTCAATCGCTTTTACCACCATAACCCGATTCTGCAAGCCGACGAAGCAACGCGTGCCCAGCGCCTGGCACTCACCGTCGCCGCCCGCAATGTTTTGGCAAGCGCGCTTTATCTGATTGGGCTAGATGCACTTGAAGAGATGTAATATCCAGTGATAAAACAACGGGCCGCCCCAGGTTTACACCGATTTGGGGACGGCCTTATTTGTTATTGCAGTGACAGAATGAGTGCTTATTCGTTTAACAGATCCAATATGAGTGCCCTGTCTTCAGGATACTGAAGCTGAATCTCATCAATTTCCGTTTTACTTTTCCAAGCGATATCCGCAATCAGACCATCCGGATCCTGAATTTTCATGAAGCCGCCAACCAACTTCACCTCAAAATAATGGACCTCAGCATCCCATTCGCCATAACGCGCTTTTTTAATCATCAGTTCACGAACCACGTCTATCCGGTACCCTGTTTCCTCCCAAACTTCACGCGCACAACATTCCTCGAGCGATTCATCAGCCTCTAGCCCGCCCGACGGGATCGACCATAACTCCTCTTCCGCCGTCCCTTTGACCATGAGCATGCTCCCTTGCTGGACACAACAGCCTGCAGATCCAATCCAACGCGGCATACTTTTCACGCCCTCACACGTAATTCATTGGCTGCACGGGTGTGCCATTCAGCCGCACCTCATAGTGAAGATGCGGTCCCGTCGCGTCTCCGGTGCTGCCTGACTCGCCAATCAACTGGCCTTTGCTGACCAATTCGCCACTGTGCACCTCAACATGCGACATATGGCCGAACACGGTCGTGATCCCATTTCCATTGTCGATCTCGACCCAATTGCCATACCCGCCCGAATTCCAGCCGGCTGAAATCACCGTCCCGTTGTTCGTGGCATGAATGGGCGTGCCAGTTGGAACACCAATGTCCATCCCTGGATGGAATTCAGCCCCACCAAAACGCCAGCCAAACGGAGAAGTAATGGTATGGATGTCTGTAGGCCAAATCCAATCGCCGTCCTCTATCCCAGGATTGGTTCCCCGCTCCACGATTTCATCAACAGGCTTCGCCAATGTCACACTGCTCAGTACGTCTGCGGCAGTTTGTTGTCCATTGATGTACGTTTGCCGGACCGTTTCTTTCTTTGTTCCCATTTTTCCCTTTGCGACGACCTTTTCACTGCCTTTTGCCAGACTTGCGTCGTTTACATATTTCACATGATACGGACATGATTTCGTCTCGGTGACTGTGACCTGTGAACGGACTGAGAGCAACGGTTTCTGGGCGAATTTTGCCTGGTTTGTGTTTTGCTGCAACAGTTGGGCAGACGGAGAAGTAGCGCGTCCAGCAATCTGGTTTTGCTTGGCTGGGTGCAAAAGCAAATCAACCGCATCATCCGGTTCCAAAATGTTCTTCACACCTACAGTCTCAGCACGGATGCCAACATGCTCTACAAAAGAAACTGTTTTTTGCTGACCTTGCTGCACATTGGCCGTCAAAGACTGCTTGACTCGTTGCAGCACGCGGTTGGCATCATGAACACTTGTCGTATATAGAAGTGGCCGGTGATTGACCTCAATTGCCGCTGCGGCAGTAGGCAAAGAGGCTACCTTTTGCCATGGGTAAGTGGTAGATACATCAGTATGTATAGGAAACGCTTGCAACGCGATGTTGTAACCAGCGGCTACACGCTGCATGCGCGTATAGATGTCGTGATCGTTCGGAACAAGCCCTATATAGTGGCCATTTTGGTAGACTTGCAACATCGCATCTGATCGATGAATGTGTCGTAGCATGCCAAATGCGCCACCCACAAAAATGATAGCCGACATAGCGCCAGCGAGCAGCATACGACCTCGATAAGCGCCCGTATTTGCACGTAAAGTTGGGTTCGGTTGCATCCTCTTCGCCTTTTGCTCCGGGCGCGCGGTAGCAAGCTTTTGCTTCACAGCTCGCAAGGCCGCTGTCCATTTCACTTCGCAGTCCTCCTTGTAAGCATCCACACCTCTAGGAGACATGTGAAAATGCTTTCCATTGAATGAATCGAATACTTTTTCACATTATCAAGCGCAGAGCACATGACATAACGCGGTTTATTCGACACAAATAGCCAAAATCCTTTTCCCGTCGACAATTCGTTCGTCGTCTTTATAGCCTACGAGGAATATATGTTGATTGATGACCATTCATGGGGGCATAAAAAACGCATCATAAATTGTCTAGAAGAAGACTTAACGGAGGATGTAGGTGAAATAGGCAAAGCGTTGGTTGAACATCGAACCTGATGCGGTTGATAAGAAACACGGACATTTACCATTCGAACGAAGATCCGACCCTCCTTTCCCAAACAACGGCGCCTGATATTCCGCTGCTGATCAGGCGCTTGCGATCATACGTCCCCGTCCGTTTGGGCCGCAATTGCCTGGGAGAGTTCCTCAGTGAACGTTTTCGCGGCATCGTAACCCATTGCTTTGAGTCGGAAATTCATCGCAGCAACCTCAATGATGACCGCAAGGTTGCGACCAGGACGAACTGGCACAGTGACTTTGGGGATTTCGAGATCGAGAATTTTCATGGTTTGTGTGTCTATCCCAAGGCGGTCGTATGCGACATTCTCTTTCCAAGCTTCGAGGTGAATGGCCATAGAGATTTTCTTGTGGGTACGCACTGCGCCTGCGCCAAACAGCGTCATGGCGTTTAATACACCTAGCCCGCGGATCTCCAACAAATGTTGCAGCAGCGGAGGCGGGCTGCCGACCAAGCTCTCATCAGAAATCTGACGAATGACCACGGCGTCGTCGGCCACTAACCTATGGCCGCGCTTGATGAGCTCGAGACCGGTTTCACTTTTGCCAATGCCGCTGGAACCCGTAATCAGTATGCCGATGCCGTATACGTCCACCATCACACCGTGAACCAACGTTTCCGGCGCAAGGCGCTCCTCAAGATAAGTGGAGAGCGTTGCCGTCAAGCGTGTCGTGACCATATTCGTCCCAACTACGGGGATGCGCTTGGCTTGCGCCTCGCGCAGCAATACCTCCGGTGGGATGTCTCCCCGCGTCACAAGGATGCAGGGCGTTTGTTGATATGAGCAGAAAGCAAATACGCGCAACGCCTGCTCACGCTCATTCATTCCACGCAGAAACGAGAGTTCAGTTCGGCCAAGCACCTGTACACGCTCTGCTGGATGATAGCGAAGGTACCCAGCCATGGCTAACCCAGGGCGGTTGATATCCAAGGTCTGAATGACCCTATCCAAATCCGCATCCTCGTTAAAGACATTGAGGTCCAAGTCCTTTACAAGCTCTCGTACTGTGACACCGCGCTCTACTGTCAAACTACATCCCACCTGCCTCTAAAATCGTCTGTCCTTCACACCGCGCCACTGGCCATTACAAACCGGAGGAAAGCTGAACCGCCTCTTCCGCGGCAATTTTTTTGGCGCGCAACTTGTCACGGGTCAAAACCGGTCCTAAAAACTTCCCTGTATACGATCCCGCTTTTTCACATATCGCCTCTGGGGTTCCTGCGGCCACCAACTGCCCGCCGCGATCCCCGCCTTCGGGCCCCAGATCAATCAAATAATCTGCTGTCTTAATGACGTCCAGATTATGTTCAATGATCAAAACCGTGTCTCCATTGTCAACCAGACGATGCAATACGGTCAAGAGACGTTCAATATCTGCCACATGCAGACCCGTCGTCGGTTCATCCAAAATGTACAATGTCCGGCCTGTACTCCGCCGATGCAACTCTGATGCTAGTTTCACCCGCTGGGCTTCGCCACCTGACAGGGTCGTGGCTGGTTGTCCCAACTGAATATACCCCAAGCCAACATCGACCAGCGTCTGCAACTTGCGATGAATCCGTGGAATGTTTTCAAAGAATCGCACGGAATCCTCCACAGTCATCTCCAGCACATCGGAGATGTTCTTGCCTTTGTAGCGGACCTCCAATGTCTCCCGGTTGTACCGTTTCCCTTTGCACACCTCACAGGGCACGTAGACATCCGGCAAGAAATGCATCTCAATCTTGATGATCCCGTCACCTTTACACGCCTCACAGCGACCGCCGCGGACGTTAAAACTAAAACGCCCCTTCTTGTAACCACGCATCTTCGCCTCATTGGTATTCGCGAACAGATCCCGTATATCGTCAAATACCCCCGTGTACGTCGCAGGGTTTGAACGAGGGGTTCGCCCAATCGGGGATTGATCTATATCGACCACTTTATCCAAGTTATCCAGACCCAAAATGGCATCATGCGCCCCCGGCCGGATGCGCGCTCTGTTCAAATCACGCGCCAGCGCTTTGTGCAACACTTCATTGACCAACGTCGATTTACCTGAACCAGACACGCCAGTGACACAGGTCATCAAACCGATTGGAATCTTGACAGAGACATTCTTCAAGTTGTTTTCGCGCGCTTTCCGCACTTCCAACCAACGGTCGTCCGGCTTTCTCCGCTCCTCTGGAACAGGAATGAAGCGCCGCCCAGACAAATATTGCCCCGTAACCGACTCCGCGTCTGTCATCACTTGCGCCGGAGTCCCTTGGCTGATTACTTCACCACCGTGTACGCCTGCGCCTTTGCCCATGTCGATAATGTAATCACACGCGAGCATCGTGTCTTCATCATGTTCTACCACAATCAACGTGTTCCCCAGATCCCGCATGTGTTCAAGCGTGCGAATCAGGCGTTCGTTATCCCGTTGATGCAGCCCAATGCTCGGCTCGTCCAAAATGTATAAAACGCCCATCAGAGAAGAGCCCAATTGCGTGGCCAGCCGTATCCGCTGCGCTTCGCCGCCAGACAACGTTCCGGCAGATCTGGACAATGTCAAGTAATCCAAGCCGACATCGCGCAAAAAACCAAGCCGACTCTCAATTTCCTTTAGAATCTGGCGCGCAATCTGCATCTCCTTATCCGACAGCACCAGTGCAGTAAAGTACTCTAGCGCCTCCATCACAGAAAATCCGGTCACCTGTGAAATATTTTTCTCGGCAATCCGCACTGCCAGGCTTTGTGGTTTCAAACGGCGCCCCTTACATGCAGGACAGGGTTTCGCGCTCATAAACGCCTCAATGAACTCTCGAATCGAATCGGACGCCGTATCACGATGCCGCCGCTCCAGATTGGGGATGACCCCTTCAAACGCAATTTGCGCCGTTTTCCGTTGGCCAAAATCATTCTCATAAACAAACTCGATTGTCTCGCCAGAACCGTAGAAAAGTTTGGCTAATGCCTCTTTGGGCAGTTCGGCAATCGGCACTTCTACATCAATGCCATACGCGGCACAAGCTGAGGCCAGTAGCTGGGGATAGTATGTGGACGTGGAACCTGCCCACGGCACAATGCCACCTTGGGCAATCGTCAATGAAGGATTTGGCACAACCAAATCCTCATCCACTTCCATATTCACACCTAGCCCCGAGCATGTCTCACAAGCGCCAAACGGGCTATTGAACGAAAACATCCGCGGTGCAAGCTCATCCACACTGAAGCCGCAGTTCGGGCAAGCCATGTTCTGACTGAACATCACTTCTTCTTGGTCCATCACGTCCACAATGACCATGCCGCCTGCCAAATTCAAAGCCGCTTCCAGAGAATCAGCCAAACGGCTTTGCACATCATCCCGCAAGACAATCCGGTCGACAACCACCTCAAGGTTGTGTTTCTTGTTTTTCTCCAATTGAATGTCTTCATCCAACTCACGCACTTCACCGTCGACGCGCAATCGAACATAGCCACCCTTGCGCATCTGCTCTATGATCTTTTGATGCTCGCCCTTGCGCCCCCGCACAACCGGCGCCAACACCTGCAACCGCGTCCGTTCTGGGAATTGCATCAGACGATCCACCATCTGTTCGACGGTCTGCGACGTGATGGGAATATCACAATTTGGGCAATATGGATGCCCAACGCGCGCAAACAACAGCCGCAGGTAATCGTAAATCTCCGTCACGGTTCCCACCGTTGAACGCGGGTTGCGGCTGGTTGTCTTTTGATCAATCGAGATGGCAGGAGATAACCCGTCAATCCCATCGACATCCGGTTTGTCCATCTGCCCCAAAAATTGCCGCGCGTATGCGGAGAGTGACTCTACATAACGACGTTGCCCTTCCGCATAAATCGTATCAAACGCCAGCGAAGACTTACCTGACCCACTCAATCCGGTGACCACGACAAACTTATCACGCGGGATTTTGACATTGATATTCTTCAAATTGTGCGCCCTTGCGCCGCGCACCTGAATGTAATCCTGCGACATCAACATACTTCCTTTCCGTCAACGGGATGGGCATATGGCGAACAGTGCCGATGCTTTGCAGCGAGTTTAACCTTTACGATGCGTCTGTCAACTCGGTAATCATATCGCGCAATTGCGCTGCTCGTTCGAACTCCAAATCCTTCGCTGCCTGACGCATCTCCGCTTCAAGACGCGCAATCAACGCCTTGCGTTCCTTCTTGCTCATCGTCTGCGCCTTTTCCGCAGATGCGATGTAATCCTCACTCGTCTCAGCGATCTTCGTCGATTCAATCACATCGCGAACGGCTTTGCGGATGGTCATCGGCACGACATTGTTCGCCTCGTTGTACGCCAACTGCTTTTGACGGCGACGATTCGTCTCGTCGATGGCAATCCGCATGGAATCGGTGATTTTATCAGCGTACATAATGACCGCGCCGTTTACATTGCGGGCAGCGCGGCCAATCGTTTGAATCAAAGAGCGATAGGCCCGCAAGAAACCTTCTTTATCTGCATCGAGAATCGCCACCAGCGATACTTCCGGCAAGTCAAGTCCCTCTCTTAGCAGGTTAATCCCAATCAGCACATCAAATACGCCCGCGCGCAAATCTCGCAAAATCACCATGCGCTCAATCGTCTTGATATCTGAATGTAAATAGCGGACCTTGATGCCAATCTCCTTGAGATAATCGGTGAGATCCTCGGACATTTTCTTGGTCAGCGTCGTCACCAGCACGCGCTCGTTTCGTTGGACACGCTCGCGAATTTCACTGACGAGATCGTCAATTTGGCCTTTGATGGGCCGGACGTCGATGGTCGGATCGACAAGACCAGTGGGTCGGATGATCTGTTCTACTACGCGCTGTTGGTGCTCCTGTTCATATGGCCCTGGCGTGGCGCTGACATAGATGCACTGGCCAACGGTCCGTTCGAATTCTTCGAAAGTCAACGGGCGGTTGTCCGCCGCAGACGGCAGGCGGAACCCATGTTCAATCAAGGTCATCTTGCGCGTGCGGTCTCCGCCGTACATGCCGCGTACCTGCGGCAGAGTCACATGCGATTCATCTATCAGCGTCAAAAAGCCGCTCGGAAAATAGTCGAGCAAGGTGCTCGGTGGCTCACCAGCAGATCGCCCTTCCATCGGCGCAGAGTAGTTCTCGATGCCAGAGCAAAAACCCATCTCCAACATCATTTCAATATCGTACATCGTGCGCTGTTCCAGCCGCTGCGCTTCAAGCAATTTCCCATTCTCCCGCAGCATCTGCAGTTGATCCTGCAATTCGGCTCTAATCCGCTCAATCGCCTTTTCAAGGCGAGGGCGCGAAGTGACAAAGTGGGAGGCCGGGAAGATGCTGACATGGCTTCTCCGCGCGACCACTTCGCCGGTCACCACATGGATTTCTGTGATCCGCTCGATCTCATCGCCAAACAACTCCACGCGCACGGCGTTTTCATCGCGCGAAGCCGGAAAGATTTCCACCACATCGCCGCGGACGCGAAACGTGCCGCGCGTGAAGTTGAGATCATTGCGATCATACTGCATATCCACCAACCGCCGCAGAATTTGGTTGCGCTCCATGGTTGCGCCCACCCGCAGAGACAGCACGTGTTCCGCGTATTCGGTCGGACTACCTAAACCGTAAATCGCCGAGACGCTCGCAACCACAATCACATCGTTGCGTTCAAGCAATGCTGCGGTTGCAGAGTGGCGCAGCTTATCGATTTCATCGTTGATTTTTGCGTCCTTCTCAATAAAAGTATCTGTCGAAGGGATATATGCTTCAGGCTGATAATAATCGTAATAGCTCACAAAATATTCAACCGCATTGTTTGGGAAAAACTCGCGGAACTCAGCAGCCAACTGTGCAGCCAGTGTTTTATTGTGCGCCACGACGAGCGTCGGCCGGTTCAATTCGGCAATGATATTCGCCATTGTAAAGGTCTTCCCAGAACCAGTGACACCAAGTAATGTCTGATGACGCAGACCGCTGTCCACCCCATCGACCAGTTGCTCAATCGCCGCAGGTTGATCTCCCTGTGGCTTGTAATCTGAAACCAATTGAAACTTTCCGGGTTTCGTCGTCAAATGTAAACCCTCCCCGTCAAGTTGAATGCACATGTTATACAATAACAGCATTACCTTACCATGAACACACTAAAAAGGGAACAAGCGTTCCCTTTAAATTATAATCTGAGTAATATGTGATAAATGCAGTGGATTTGTACGATGAGGATACTCGTAGTTGGTGAAGATGCGACTGTATTTGCGCATCGCGATCACGGAGTCTGATTGGGCTTTTTATTCGCATTGGGCTGTGCCGCTGCTGTCCCTGGCTGTAAATCTTGTCGCAAAATGACAATGTTTACGCGCCGATTCAACTGTCGATGTGCAGCTGTATCATTTGGCGCAACATTGTTGTACTGTCCATACCCAGTTCCAGATAAACGGGACGGTTTAACACCCGCACTGGACAAAAAGTGTACAACGCTCATCGCGCGGGCAGCTGAAAGCTCCCAGTTTGATGGATAAACGCTGGTGTGAATCGGTTGGTTATCCGTGTATCCTTCCACGACAATGTCATTCGGTAGCTTTTTAAAAAATGGCACAAAACCGGCAATGGTTTTTTTAGCCGCAGGCACGAGCACCGCTTGACCCGTATGAAACAGCGCCGCATCGTTCATCGTGATTTGAACACCGCGTTGTTGATTTACAATAGACACCTGGTTGCTCAGGTGGTGCGTTGTGATATAACCCTTCACTACATTATAAAGGTCATCCAATTGGGTTTGATCTTTTTTCGCCGCCGATTGATCCGTCTTTACCACAGGCGCCCCGCCATCCATCGGATCAGTGGTTCCCGCCTTATTTTGGTTGTCATCTAACAGAATGGAACTTGAATTCAACCCGTCTAGGGCGATTTGTTGAGTTGGATGCAATGCAGCATAAAGAGATTGAGCTAAAGACGCGAAGCGCGTTTTGTCTACACTCGACATAGAAAACATAATAATAAAGAAGACCAGCAGTAACGTGATTAAATCGGAATATGTAACGAGCCACCGCTCTTGGTTCCGCTGCCTGCGATTAAGCCTGCGCCGTCTCGGCATCCGTTTCATCCGCATTATCCTTCTTTCGATCCCGCTGCGATGACGCCAGGAATGATAGCAGCTTTTGCCGAAGTATACTTGGATTTTCGCCCGCTTGAACCGAAAGAATCCCCTCAAGCGCCATCTCGCGTCCCAATATCTCTTCCTCGGTACGAACTCTCAATTTGTTTGCAATCGGCAACCATAAAATATTGGCGCTGGCCACACCATACAATGTCGCTGTAAATGCCGTTGCAATTTCTGGACCAAGTTTCGTTGTATCTGTCAAATCGCCAAGCACGTGAATCAGTCCCATTACCGTACCAATGATGCCCATTGTAGGCGCGAACCCGCCTGCAGCCTCAAATAACTGAATGCCGATTTCATGCCGTTGTTCGATAGAGGATATCTCTGTTTCCAGCATCTCTTTGACCAATTCAGGATCCACACCGTCAACAATCAGGCGAACCCCGTTCTGAATGAACGGATCGTCAAATTCTTCGACTTGCTCCTCCAGCGCCAAAATACCCTCTTTTCGCGCAATGACGGCCATTTCCACAAGTTGATCTATTATGATATACGGATCAGACACTTTATTGACAAAAGCCACTCGAAAATACTGAACGATTTTCCCAAATGATTTCATTCGACTCGACAACAACGTCGCTCCGATGGTCCCACCGAAGACAATCACAGCAGCTGCCGGTTGCAATAAGGATGAAATCGCCCCACCATCCATCGAAAAGCCAACCAACAGACCTGCTATCGCAACTACTAAACCTATCAGCGTTGCAAAATCCATCAAACTGCCTCCCTGCACAACACAAAATCCCAGACCCCTGTCTCTCTAAAGCGATGCGGATTCCTCAAACGAGTGCATCGCCTGCTTATGTCTGCGCAGATATAGCGTCTCTAGAAAACCAAGTGGGCGCTTTAAAGACAAAGCCAGTTTGTCCTCTGGAGCCACCAAAAGGCCAAGTTGGTGTCGTTCACCTTCATACACTGGATTGCCTACCAGTCGAGTCTCCCCCCGTTCGTCAATCACTTGGAATTTTGCATAAGCAGCGTTCTGTTCAAATGCAAAGTGTAAGTCAAAAGCAGTGTGCACAGGTGTTTGGTTGACGTGCGTCACCACTTCACCCGGCCTCAATCCTAGTCTTTCACTCAGCGAGCCGCGAATGGTGTAGAGAATCATCACACCCCGCGCATCTGGCGCACACAGCGGCTCTGTCGCCATATCCACATGGCGCCAGATGCTACGGATACATTCGTTCAGCACAATGAACAGCGGCGCTACAATCAACCCATAACGGCTGTTCGTCCATTGAAGGATTGCAAAGCCGCTGACAAATAGAGCTGCATAAATCAGATTCCACCAACGCCACTGTACAAGCACGCGTTCAGGGCGAAGTGCTGTGAACAATCCATGGATGCCAAACACAACCGGTAATACACAGATGGCCACTGACGCATGGGGGGACAAAAGCCATGGCTTAAAGCCTGCATGTAAATTGAGAGAGATGTGTTGCACAGGTGTCATCCAAACGACAAGCGGTGTGACAAAACCCAGTTGAATCTTTAAAGCGCCAATAGACCGACCGCGCTTACTTGTCACGAGCGCAGGGAACACCGCATCGCGCTGATTCCACCACTGGAGAAACAGTTCACTAAGGCAAGTGACCACAGCGATCAACAGCCATGAACGCGTTGAAATGCCCTGTAAAAAGGAGATGACATTCGCCAAATGACTTTGCTCACCGCTTGGCAACCAATGTGCAACAAAAGCCAGTGTCAGAACAACGGAAATGGCTACCGCAGAACTGGCGAACCGACCGCGAACCGCGCCTGCGACTATGGCTACACATGCGACCAGCAGCACCGACTGCCACGATACAGACACACCGAGTGCAAGCAATAGTATAGAGCCAAGTAGCCCAACCAAGCTCGCCTTGAGGTAGCGTATGATAAGCGGCTTCACAATCCGCGTCACACGAATGCCAAACCAAGCGCGTTCTGCACGTATATTTCTGATGAGGTCCCAAATAATCAATGTCGTGGCCACGTAATGCAGCGGATTGAGCAAAAATGAGAGCACAGCGACAACGATAATCCGCCCCCAACCACCTACCGCAGTCCAGTCGTGCATGCTAGATCCCTTCCCCATTGCAACTTACACCACTAATTCAGCGTCAAGTCGCCATTTCCCTGTCTCATTTCTATATGTCTCACCCAAATTTAAACGCGTAGGAACTTCCGCACGGACATGACACCGCCCCAAATGCCAATGAAAACGCCGATGGCAATCAGGACAACCGCCAATCTCCCCACCAACATTCCACTCGATACCAGCGCAAACCCCAAAACTTGAAATGAACCGTGGGCATGTGTATACAGTGTGTTGTATCCATAACCAATCACAGCCAGAGGGACGAGCGAACCAAAAAAGCCAATCAACATGCCTTCGATCACGAACGGCCAACGAATAAACCCATTGGTCGCCCCCACCAATTTCATGATTTCGATCTCTCGTCGCCTTGAAAAGATGGTAATTCGAATGGTGTTCGAAATCAGGAACATCGATGTAATCAAGAGCGCGATGACGAATACCAAACCAATATTGCGCAACATGTTGAGTGTTTTAAACAGTGATCCCACAACCTGTTGTGCGTCGCTGATTTTTTTAATCTCCGAGATCTGCTTTACTTCATTTGCAACATGTACTGTATCCTGCGGCTTTGAAGCCTTCACAACCAGTTGAATTGGGAGCGGATTTTGATTCAGTTGTTTTAAAACATCCTTATAATCCCCGAACTCTCCCTCAAACTGCGACAACCCTTCTGCTTTGCTAATCACTTGAACCGAAGCGACACCCGGCATCTGACGTATTTCATTCGCTACCTGCACCCCTGTCTTTTGAGATGCTGAAGCATCCAGGAACGCGCTAAATTCAACCTGACTCTCGACATCCTTAGACATCTGCTGTGCGTTCATGGCCAAAACCAGTGAAAACCCAAGCACAGCAAGCGTCACCATCACCGCACTTACAGAGGCAAACGTCATCCAGCCATTTCGTAGAACGTTGCGCATACCTTCGCGCAAATGCCTGCCAATCCTATTCATCATATCCATATAAACCTCGCTGCTCATCGCGTACGATGGTTCCATTTTCAACTGCGATTACACGTCGGCGCATCGAATTCACGATGTCTCTGTTATGTGTCGCCATGACAATGGTCGTCCCGAGATCATTAATCCGCTGAAACAAGCGTACAATTCCCCATGAAGTATCCGGATCTAGATTGCCTGTCGGCTCGTCCGCAATGATAACTGACGGGTTGTTGGCCAGTGATCTCGCTATGGCAACACGCTGTTGCTCGCCGCCAGACAACTGCGTCGGCAGCATATTTGCTTTATCCCCCAGGCCAACTTGCTCCAGAACATCCTCCACACGTCGACGAATTTGTCGATGTGACAAACCCAACACTTCTAAGGCAAACGCTACATTTTCCGCTGCTGTCATTTTCGGCAACAATTTAAAATCCTGAAAGATCACGCCGATGCTTCGGCGCAGCAATGGGATCTTGCGATCCTTTAAGCGCTCGATGTTAAATCCATTGACAAAGATATGTCCACTTGTCGGTCTCACTTCTCTGTACATCAATTTAATGAATGTGGACTTACCAGCACCGCTGGGCCCCACAACGTAGACAAAATCACCCTTCTGTATGTGGACCGAAATTCCTCGAAGCGCTTGTGTTCCATTCGGGTACGCCTTCCAAACATCCTGCATTTCGATCACGATACACTCAATCTCCTCACTACGAATGATCGGTTGGTTCCACCCATCCCCACTTAGCAAAAATAACGCCGAATTCGGCATCAACTCCTGCAATTCGACGTTATTCGGCAAAATTCCTGTTGTTAATATCTGTAAAACCTAAATCTCCAGCGCCTTCATCGTGATCGTAAAGTGATGCACTGCTTCCCAATCTACTCGCGATGCCACACCGCACATCGGCTCCACAAGCAGGAACCCTGGGCGTGAAAATTCCACTTTGGGCGAAATGATGTCCTGTATAAAGTAACGGTCACTCGGCCCATTATCCGTCGGTAGCGTGAATCCATCCAAACTACACAGAGCAATGTTGTGCAAGCGGCCGATACCGGTTTCATACATACCGCCGCACCAGATTTCCATCCCACGTTGCGCCCCAACTGCAATCATCTCTCGACTCGCCTGAAATCCACCTACGCGGCCGGGTTTCAAGTTCAGCACTCTCCCTGCGTCGAGTTTGAACGCCAACTGGAGATCTTCCATGCTGCATATACTCTCGTCCAGGCAGATTGGCGTTCGCATTGTTTTTTGCAATGCGGCATGCCGAATAAAGTCGTTGTAGGCAAACGGCTGTTCTATCATAAGTAAACCGAGCGAGTCCAACTCTTGAAACACATCCAAAGATGCGTGCTCGTACGCTCCGTTCGCGTCAGCCATCAAGCCCACATCAGGCAGACTGTTGCGCACAGCACGCAGTGGTGCAACGTCATCGCCAGGTTGAATCTTGAACTTCAACCGCTGATAACCGTCATCAACGGCGATTTTTGCACGTTCACAGGCCTTCTTCGCATCTGCCTGTATGCCCAAACTGATGCCGACAGGAATTTCTCTAATTTGACCTCCAAGCAATTGATGAAGCGGTGTTTCGGTTTCGGCGGCATAAGCGTCCCACAGAGCCATCTCTAGTCCAGCCTTCGCCATGGCATGCCCTCGGATATTTGCCATACCCCTATAGAAACCGTGTAAATCCTCACTTTGAATCCATTCAAGGCCAGATAGATGCGGAATTAAATAGTCGTGCAGGATATGCCAAGCCGTTTGTACGGTCTCTTCTGTGTAGGATGGATGGGCCATAGCTACGCATTCTGCCACACCTCGATTACCCTCGGCTGTCTCAACTTCCACGATGATCACATCTTTGTCATGCAATGCTCCATAGGAGGTCTTCGTTGTTTCTCGCAATGGAATGCTTAACTGCCGCAACGTAGCTTTGACAACGCGCATCGCACTTCCTCCTCCAAGGATGAGATAGGTAGATGGACGTAACGTAACAGGGGAGAACGGAGAGCGTTCTCCCCTGTTGACTACCAATATTGAAACGAAGGTTTCCTTGCGGTTACCTATATATGGGGCCGGTATCCACAGACGGACACAACCCGGTTCGATCCCGCTGCTATCGCCGCGAGGGTCACCCCAATCACAAGAAAGCCCCCTGCCACCACATCTCGTGGCGCACAGGGGGCTTTCTTCTCTCTCGCCTGGCAACGTCCTACTTTCCCAGGAAGTCTCCCTCCAAGTATCCTCGGCG
>NZ_JBHUCX010000101.1:16666-32697 GCF_042678105.1 Alicyclobacillus fodiniaquatilis | reverse complement strand
CAAGCAGGCGATTATACAGAAGCCTACAACGTTCTACCGTGAACTGAATTCGACCCTCTTGTTCCTTCGTTGGATAGAGCCTGAACTTGTACGCTTTCCTCATATGATCACCTCGATTTCTGTCGCCTTCTGTATTAACAATTGCTTCAAACGTGATTCAACGGGCTCTACAAGCACCTTTCTCCGGTATTTCGGACAAAACACAACATGGTACTTGCAGTCAAATGTGACATTTCGATTCGACGTCTCTACTCATTGCAATCACCCAAGAACTTCTTACCAAAACAAGTTAGATACGGGACTATTTCATCTAACGTTTAGTTGATCGTTAATAGACATTTCGCCTAACGGCGAGCGCCTTATATCCCCCTAGCTAAAGCAAGGGGTTTTACGGCGCTTCTGATAATGTTTGTGATATATCTGTCCACCCGTATGCTACATCACGATAGATGTTCCCCATCATTTCGAAAGTCCCCTCAGAGACTTTTCGGCCTCCAATCCCTTCATAGAAACTACGTGACGGATAATTATTCGCAATTACCCATACCAACAATGAATGAATTCCAAGATCCTGCAGATGGTTCGCTAATTCTAAGGTCAATCTCCGCCCCAAACCTTTACGTTGATACGCTTGAAGAATGTAAATAGCGTATATCTCGCCTTTGTAAGTGTCGTTTCCCTTCCGTTCACGGCCTCCCCAAATAAATCCTACTATCGCTCCGTAATCGTCTTCAGCTACATATATCAATGAGTCATTTAAGGGTTGTTTCAACGTTTGAGTAAAACGGGGTTCTGACCAATCGTTATCCAATCCATCAAGAAATTCATCAGGCAAGATGGCATTGTGCGAAGATTTTAGACTGTGAATATGCACATGTACAATTCCATCGACATCTTCAATGACCGCTCTTCTAATCTTCATATCAATTATTCCCCTTGTACAATGAATTCGCTTTGTAATATGGTACAAGCCCAATCTACATTCAAATGGTCATCAAACTACAATCGTATACAAATCTGATATATCGATACACTTCGTGTTACAGTGCCTTCTTGAACATCGCACCCAATGGCTTAAAAAAATAGAACGTTAGAATTATTTGAAGTTCGGTACCAGATACGTCAGAATGAACACTACAATGGACGGAATTGCAAAGACCAACCGTGCAAAAGCCCAAGTGATACGGAGATTTCTGTCTTGTGAACGCTCATTATAGCTGTTGGCTCTTGTACGGGCTCCACTAACGAAGATTCCTGCCAATACTGCCGAAATGAGCAGCGGAATGCCAGCGGACAGCATCGTGAAGTGTTGAACGAAATCTGAAGTATGAACACAAACACCTAACAAAATTGCTATCATTGCGACCCCTAGACCTGAGAAAAAATTTTCATTCTCATACGCATCCCCCAATAAGATGACTTTTCGATACAAACATAATTTTCAGCCTTCGTTGCTCCTCTTACATCCCTAAGATATCTTCAAGAAAAAACCCATATGGATATGTATTCCACATCCAATGGGTGTAATCCTTGTAAATCCTTATTGAACTAGCTCAACAGCGACTGATCCTTTCCTGAGACTGCTATTAAGCAGTATGCAAAAAAGTGAAAGCTTGCAGAGGAAACTTACCCACAAAGCGCACATATGTTCACTGCTCTAGTTTTTTATGTATCACATTGCCGATCCTGCAAGAGCACCCCGAGCCGGTCTACGTTCTGTTCGTCAGCTTCCGGGGCATATTTTTTGGTTGCCTTAAATTCAGCAGCAGTTTCTCGAAGCTGCTGCCAGATCAATCTAGGTTGAGCGCGCCAGTTCCTCATCGTATGACAAAAGCGTTCAGATGATCTCCAACCGCTTGCCAAGCATGTCCAGCATCTCCTTGGTGCCACGCTCACGCTGATCCGGTGTATCGCGGCCATCCGCCCACATGGCAAACACCCGCTCGGGCGATGCTTTATATACCCGTTTGATCACGAAGGTACTGTGTGCGGCAAATCGTTCGTTCATATATTTCAGCTGCGTTGATTTGGATCATCGGCATGTCCGTCGGCGAGGTCGCCCAGCAGATCAAGGCGGCGCTCCTAGTCCAACCGATGTTCGACGATATACTTTTCATGTTTCATTTTCCTCGTTCCCACAGTGAAATAAGCGCCTAACTTGAAAGCGACTCCTGATTGTCTATTCGTTGAGCCACACGTTCGAATTGAGCCAGAAGTTTCTGCTGCGTTTTGATCTTTCTTTGGACTCGTTCAATCTGAACGGCCACAATGGCGGATACATGCTGAATAACAAGTGAAAGCTATCTATACGGTAAGCCACGGGATAATTCGAAAAGTTGGACAGCGTACGATAAAATGAGGAATCGAAAAATGGCATATGCAAAAGAGGTGCATAGTGGATTTGAATCAGGACAGTGATCGTACACAAGATGGATTCTGGAGACGAATCGGCAATGAGGTAGAAACAGTTGGCGTAGAGGCTGTACGAGATGATGAGCGTACAATGAGTGCCAATAAGTTATTTGTCGTCTGGGCGATGGCGTCGGCGTCGGCGACAACCCCAGTGATTGGCTCACTGTTGTTTGCGATGGGCTTCACCAACATGGTCATCGCCATTGTCATTGCTTTTCTCATTGGGTTCATTCCAGCGGGATTGTTTAGTGAAATGGGGCGTGAAATTCCGCTCACTGCACTGATTGTCGCACGGCGAACTTATGGTTGGATAGGCGCATTCATTTTCTCTGTATTATTTACGTTTGTGAATGTTGGATGGTTTGGTTTAAATACAGAAGTTGGAGGCCAAATATTATCCAGTATATTTCGGACGAGTGGCTCATTTTGGTTTTGGGTCGTTGGGATTGTTCAAATCATCCTCGTTTTGTTTGGAATGAAATGGTTAGAGTATTTTTATCGGTATACTGCTGCGCTTATGATTGCCTGTTATGCAGTATTAACCGCTTATCTGTTTATTCATTACCACATCCATATGCCCGGTCCAAATGGGCAGTTCACATGGGGAGCGTCTCTTTCTACGATTCTCACGTTCTCCATTTTGGCTTGGGCATATAAAATTTCTACCATGTCACGTTTTTGCGTTCCGGCACATCAGACGAAGCGACGGGGATGGTTCTTCGTGGCGGGATCGTCTGGGATCATGCTTTCAGTCTTTTTGATGGGGCTAGTCGGGATTTTATCCCAAGAGGCAACAGGGAACTGGAATGTGGCTTTACTCGGCACGCATATCCCAGTCTGGGGCGTGATTGCGGGACTCGGTGTAGCGCTTGCTGTCATCCATTCCAATGCCATGAATTTGTATCCATCGACTGTGGATTTGTTGGCTGCACTGAATACTGTTAGGAAGCCAATGAAATGGGAGCAGCCGATTGCGACGGTGGTTTTGGGGATTATCTCGACGTTACTGGCTGTATATGGGATTTTAGACAAAATTCAAGGTTTCTTAAATATCATCGGTGATGTTCTGTTGCCATTCACATTTATCATGGTTGTTGACTGGGTTTGGATTCAGCGCAAAAAGACGCCTCAGAACACTTTTTTCGATCACCCTAGTACTGCGTCACAATGGTTGTCCATCCCTGCCACAGTAGGATTTATTGTGGGGTTCGTCATCAATTTCTGGGGGGCGGATTTTCTGCCAAGATTCTTCTACAACGTGTTGCCCTTGCCGGTCGTCGGATCAATCGTCGGTGCGGCTATCTTTTGGATACTTGCTGTCGTCTCGGGACTACGAGTAGGCGATGATTCGCCGGAAACGGTGCGTTAATGCGGGAATATCATATGGCACAGACTCGTCGGAGTGCCACTGGGTGCTCAAGGCGGCGCGTACTGAGCCATGCCGTCCCGATGAAGAATCCCCATTCATCTAGGGATTCTTCATCGGGACGTAAATAGCAAAAGCGCATCAAGCAGTTTGATGTTGGATTGCTCTGGTCTCACACGAATATTGCTTACTTTTTATGAATGCTTATTTTCATGTAAGACACGCTGGAACTGATTCGGTATCTTTGTTTCAAACCGAAGCGTTTCCCCCGTAATTGGGTGTTTGAAGGCAAGGATCTGTGCATGAAGCCCAAGCCTGGCAATTGGATTTTTTCTGGAACCATAACGTTTATCTCCTACAACGCTATGTCCAATGCTTTGCATATGTACGCGAATCTGATTTTTTCTACCAGTCTCCAATTGTACAGCTAGTAAGGAATATTCAGATGTTCGCTCGATGACCTGATAGTGTGTAATTGCGACGACGCCATCTCCTGGTTGACTTACATACATGGTCTTTGTAGAAGATTCTTTCAACCATGTCTTAATGGTTGACTGCTTTTCTTCAACAGCGCCTTCCACGAGCGCCACATAGGATCGTTCTAGGATCACGTCTTTCCAATGATCCTGGAGCTGATTTTTGACCGCTTCGCTTTTTGCAAACATCATCAGCCCAGAAGTATCCCTATCCAACCGATGAACAATGAACAGGCGTGCCCTTGGATTGCGCTCTTGGACATACTCATTGAGAATGCGGTACGCTGTCCGTTCCTTTTCCTCATCGGTCGCGATGGACAGTAATCTAGGAGGTTTATTGATGACGAGAAGAGATTCGTCTTCGTATATAATCTTGACGCCTGCCATGGCCTCTCTTCCTTGGACAGACCCAGTCTGTAGAATGGTGACTTTATCTCCAGCGGCCAAAAGATGATCATGTCTTGTAACGACGCGATTTCCGACCATCACCTGTCCTCTGGTCAATAAGGATTTTACTTTATTACGACCTTTACCCGGGTACTTTTCCAAAAGAAATGGGAGAAGATGAGCTTCTTCTCTCACGTGAAATATAGGTTGCTTTTGCAATGAAATTCCTCCACAGCGGGTACGTCTTAATTGCGCTCTTAAGCCAGCGTATTTACATGATTCCCTGGATTAAACGGCCTTTAATACGAGTATGAGCCAAACGTTGACAAAATAATAGCTGAGATCAGAAGTTGCGCTGGAATGACGTCTCCATGTTCGCCAAAGCGATTACGCGTTTAAATGTGAGTCCGCGCCGCCCGCGCTGCTCTTCACTTTTAAAGTGAGTACGGGACACGCTGGTGAATGCGCTCTCAGGTTTCATTCAGGATAATGTCCTTTAGTTCAATCAGAGTCTTGATTCGATAGCTGGCCTGTGAGAAGTCATGTGTTTTTGTGAAGTCGTTATGGACAATAGCACAGTCGATACCAGCCGCCACGGCTGAGTTCAACCCTCTGTTTGAATCCTCTACAACCAAGGTCTCTTCTTTGGTAGCTCCGAAGCGCTTTAGGCCGGTCAAGTATGGTTCCGGGTGCGGCTTGGTGCGCTCGTAGTCTTCGCGAACAAGGACGAACTCCATGAATTGTCTAATCTGGCGCTTTTCATGAATAAGTTGAAAATCCGCACGTTTTGCAGTCGTCACGATGGCCATGCGGACGTACTTTGACAGTTCTGCTAGCGTTTCAACTACGCCTTCAATCTCTATGGCTTCTGTTCTTAGATATTCCTGATAATAGACGTTGCGGACCTCACGCTGCTTGCTGATGGTCTGTTCATCAATACCTGCCGCCCTAGCTTGGGACCAAGTGCCCAATGACTGGGTCATGTCGCGGAGGTATTGATCTTTATCCAAGGTAAATCCAATGTCAGCCAGAGCGCGTTCTCCCGCCTTGTAATACCAGAATTCAGTATCAACCAGAACACCATCATGATCGAAGAGTATGTATTTTTTCATTGTTTCGTTCTCCTTTGTCAGTTGCGACAACCATGCGTGCCATCACGCGCTGTTGATCACCCATAAGTAGACAGGCCACTGATATTCACGTTGCCGGTGATGGCTTCCTCCAAACTGACTCCTTTGACACTCCGATTCCTAGCTGCGTTCCCATCAAGGAGCTAAAACAGAATTCTTGGCGCATCTCCGATGAAATGTTGCGCCATAGGAATTTCTCGTTTATGGGAAAGTATTATTGAAAGAGGGAGTTCAAGTCGAAGCTTGAACTCCCTCTTCGTGCTAAACCAGAAAAATTTCCAGTGGTTCAAGACCAACTACATCTCAACACTTGCTATAGCCACAAGCCTCACACTCGTAACAACCGCCAGTGTGCACAAGCGCGTGCTGATGGCATTCCGGACACCAGTCCTTGGCCACCGAGTAGGAGCGCAACGTGACACGCGCTTCACCTGAAGCGTCTGTTGGCGCAGTGACCGTCTCCTGGCCGCTTGCCCACTCGCTGAAAGCTGCCTGTCGCAGCGGGAATGTCTCGGCGTGCTCAATCAGCGACTTGGCGATGGCGTCAGGCACAGACGTGATCCGCCGACTGCCGAAACCAACTGCGCTGGAACCGCCAACGCCGGAGAAATGCTTGACCAGTTCAGCCTCTTTGTTCGGATTGTTCGAATCGCGCAAATACAAGGTGATGGCGCGGCCGAGCGCCTCGTTTGCCGCGTACACATCCGTTCCCGCCTTGCCAATGTTCACAAACATCTCTGTCGCAACGTGATCCAAGGGGTCATCATTGATGGTGATGAACGCTTTCCCCAGTGGCGTTTCTTTGCGATATGTCGCACCATACAACACATCTGGCCGTTTGCGTTTCTTGTAAATGGCATCGGTTGGCGCAGCTTGGGCCACCGTTGCAGCCACATCGACGAGCGTATTCGCCCCCGCTTCATCCGCCGTCCCGTCCTTCTCTTCGTCCGCTTTCAGCGACAGCACTTGCTCAGAGCGCGATCCGTCGCGATAAATCGTGATGCCTTTGCAACCGAGCGCATAGGCGAGATCGTACAATTGTTTCGTGTCTTCCACGCTATATGAATTCGGGGCGTTACAAGTCTTCGAAATCGAGCTGTCGATCCACTTTTGCAATGCGCCCTGGACGCGCACATGGTCCTCTGGCGACAACTCCATGGCCGTCACAAAGTAATCGGGCAGTGTCGCTGTTTCCCCGCCGTGGGATTTCAGATACGCATCGACAATGGCAGCGTGTTCTTCAAACATCCCCAAGCGCGAATTGCGGAAATAAGTCCACGCGTAATACGGCTCACAGCCTGTCGAGCAGCCGACCATCGTGCCGGTCGTCCCCGTCGGTGCAATGGTCATGGTCGTCACATTGCGGACGCCGTGCGCGGCAATCGCTTCGGTGACATGTGGGCGTTCGGCAGCCATTTGCTGCATGAAGCCCGATTGCAAAAACAATGTCGCGTCAAAACGTGGGAACGCTCCGTTTTCTTTGGCGAGTTCCACCGATTCCAAATAGCTCCACTCCGCCATCAAGCCCATGATGACATCAATCAATTGGACAGACGCCTCTGACCCATAACGGATACCGCAATAGAGTAACAAGTCATGCAAACCCATGATGCCGAGACCAATGCGCCGTTCGGACAACTGGTTCTCCCGGTTGGCTTCGAACGGGTAATACGTCGCGTCAATGATGGCATCCTGGAAGCGAATGCCGCTGCGCGTCATCTGCTCCAGCTCTTCCCAGCGGATATGGTGTAGCAGAAAATCGGTTTCCGCAGCATCAAAATGCTTGCGCAACCAGCCTTCAATGTAACTTTCCAACTCACTGTTGCCAAACGTGGTCCGAACCCCGCTGTCTTTAAAGCCGTTAGCAAACTGTGCGAGCACAACCGCGCCGAGATTACAGATGCCATTGGCAGGCAGCGGTTGCTCCCCGCAGGGATTGGTCGCGACCAAAGGATTGAAATACCATGAGTTGCTCATCCGATTCGCGCGCCCCAAAAAGACGACGCCTGGCTCCGCCGATTTCCAGGCTGACAGGCACAATTCGTCCCACAAAGACTTGGCAGACAACGTGTCAACCACTTCGAACGGCTGTCCATCGGCCAGCCAGGTTTCGAAATTGCCGTCAAAATCAGCTGTCGCCGTCGCAGGCACAAAGCCAATTTGCCATGGTTCGTCCGCAGCTTTGGCCTCCATAAATTGTTCCGAGATCCCGACACTGATGTTCGCGCCTGTGATAACCCCATCGACCTGCTTGGCCCGAATAAACCGCAGCACATCCGCGTGCCGATCATTCAAAATCAGCATCAACGCACCGCGCCGAGAGCCGCCCTGCAACGTCAACTGGCAGCCGACACTCATGATTTCACCGACGCCGACTGGACCAAACCCTTCGCCAAACACTTGGTTCCCTTTGTCGTACAACTGTCCCCACGAGTACGCGCCGGAACTCCGTCCATTCACGCCGCGGACATAGCTGTAGCGCGGACGCAATGACGACAAGACCACCGACACACGCTTGCCCGTCTCCATCTGTTCCCACATGTCGCCAAGCGTGGTGGCAATGGTGCTGCGTTGATCTCCTGGATAAATCACCGTCCCGACCAAATCCGGCAAGACCTTCGCATCACTTTCCAAAATGCGTTCATACAAAGCGCGGGCTGAAACGGGTTCACTATAGACGACCGCCCGCTCCTCAGCCAACCAATCCTCAATGCGGCCGTTCCACAGGGCGTCATACTGATCTACCGTGGTGTCTGGGAAAACGAACGACCACTGCGCCTCTTCTTCCACCGCCCGCATAAAGGCTTTGCTGACGCGAACGACTTTCGTGCTGTTCGGATACGACGCCTGCAAAAAGTCCTCAATGTCCGCATGCCAAACGTCCAGCACAAGGCACAGTTCCGCCTGACGCGATTTTTCACTGGCCTTGACCAGCGTGCCCTGTGGTGGAATCCGGGACAAATTCATGCCCACGCCACCGCTGCGCGCTTGAATCTCAAGCGTCTGGCCAAACGATTCGGCGTAGTCGCGCAACCCCGGGCCAACACTCGGAATGACAAAACAGTTGTAGCTGGTCGTCTGCATGCCCGTGCCCATGGAAGCGTTGATGCGCCCACCTGGCACGTAGCGCCAATGGCTCTGCAACTGGTAAAATGCCTCTTCCCAATGGGCGGGATCGTTGGTGACACTCGCTGCGCCTTTCGCCACGCGACGCCACATTTCACGTGGACTTGTCTCACGCAATACGTCCACCTGTTGAACGGGCAGTGTCTCTTCCACACCGTCACGCAAAGCGACTGTGACCTGTCCGGCGGATTCATCAATCGCCACTACACGCGCCAATTCGTGATAGGCGCGTTTTTTATCGAGCACAGCGACAACGAGCGACCCGACCGCCAAGGTTTCCTTTTTCACATCTTTTTGTAAGTATCTATCCGCGACAATTTTCTCCCCAGTCGCATTCAAGATGTCTTCTGCCGTAAATTCAAGCATGTGGTCACCCGTTTCATTCGCCATTCTGACATCCTCCGTCCACTTTCAACTTTTCCAAACATACCTACCCAAGCGCAAATTCGGTGCGCTGGTGCCGCGCCATCCGCGATGCCCTCGCATTGAGGCTTCTTGGTGCAAGACGCATCACACATGACGCGCCTAGCGCTTTTCGGAGAGGAGTGACAGCACTTCCGTCGCCAATGTCTCCACGTCGCGAAACTCACGATAGACACTTGCAAAGCGAACATATGCCACGCCGTCCAATCCTTTGAGCGCCTCCATAACGCGTTCGCCAACCACAGAAGACGGCACTTCCCGCTCGTGCTCCATCCGCAAAGTGCGTTCGATCTCGCTGCACACAGCTTCGACTTGCTCAGCTGAGATCGGACGTTTTTCACATGCTTTCATCAAGCCGCGGTAAATCTTCTCACGCGAAAATTCTTCCCGCTCCATATCCTTTTTGATAACCATCAAAGGACGTTGTTCCATCCGTTCGTATGTAGTAAATCTTCGACCACAATCAGCCTGAACGCACTCGCGCCGCCGCCGAATGGTGGTCCCATCTTCGCCTGGACGAGACTCAACGACCCGCGTATTTTCCGCATCACAGTACGGACATTTCATGCTTGTCCCTCATTTCTAATGAAGATAAGGGTTCATCACCGATACCACAGATGTGGTGTTGAAATTACAAACAGAGCTTATTATACACGCTATATGTACGGCTGACAAGAGAGTGAAAAGAGGCCGAAGAAGCCCGTCATGACAAGCTTTTCGACCGCTCTACGCCTCGCCGCAAGGTGAAAAAAATTTACCTTAAAATAAAAGTCAGTATGGTTTTCGTCCACCACTCAAGGTGCTTCGATGAAGTCACGTTTTCAACCTCGACTGATGCACAGGCGCCGCACGATATGCATCAATTGACCGCCTCGTTCCGAAACAACACATCGACAGAATCGACTGTTTCATCGGGGATTGGCGCATCATCCGCAGGCGGAAAGACAACCCCGCTTCTAACCATAATCGAATGCACACTTGCCTGTTGCCCTGCCAGAATATCCGTATAGAGGTTATCGCCGATAATCACCGTTTCTTCTCGCGACACTTGATAGCGTTGCAATGCAAAATCGATAAATGACGGATCCGGTTTGCCCGTCACAATTGGCGAGACGCCCGTGGCAGTGGAGAGCAAGGCCCCTTGTGCGCCATTGCCTGGCAAGAAGCCATCTTCCACTGGCAAGCGGACATCTGGATTGGTCAAAACAAACCAACCCAGACGCGCAATCACGCGGGCGACGACAGCCAAGTCCAAATAGGTCACACGTTGATCCATCCCGACGACGACCGCGTCAACATCTTGCAGCCACGCTTCGCCCAGTGCGTCGCCTTGCGCGCGCCGCACCATAAAATCTGCCTCCAACAAAGCCGTACGCACGCCGTCACGCCCCACATACATCACGGAAGCCCCTTTGTAGAGCCGCTGCTGTAGGACATGTGCGGCAGCTTGCGCCGTCGTGCAAACTTCGTTCGCCGCCGCCTGTATCGCGCATTTGGCCAAGACGGCCACCACCTCATCCGGCGTCCGCGACGAGTTGTTCGTGAAAAAGACAGGCTGCACGCCTTGCCTGCGCAAACGCTCGACGAATGCAGGTGCCCCAGGGATGACCACGCCATCTCGCCACAAAGTGCCATCGAGATCGAGCAATGCCAGGCGGAACCGTTTTTCATTGTTCATCTTGTTTCATCTCCGATTTTTGGCCTCTTCGCCATTCACGCCAGCGGGCGGAACACCGCAAACGGGCGCGTATACTTAAACGGCTCGCTCATTTCATCCAGTCGTTGCAATACATCTTCTGACAATGTCAACGCCGTGCTCTGCAAATTGTCGAGAACTTGTTCGGGACGGGACGCCCCGACGATGACCGTGGCGACAGATGGGCGCGCCATCAGCCAAGCGATAGACAAGGCGCTTGCTGTCGTACCCAACGTTTGCGCCAAATCCTGTACACCTGCGCCCAACGCAAGACGCGCGTCGTCAAGCCGCTGCTTGAAGCGCGGCTCTTTTTCCAGCCGAGAACCGCTCGGCGTCTGATTGCCTGCGTATTTCCCAGTGAGAATACCGCCAGCCAGCGGGTAGTAAGGAATGATGCCAATTCCCTGCTCAAGGCACAGCGGCTCGAGTTCCACTTCAATCGTTCGATCCGCCAGCGAATAGCAAGGCTGTATGGACACGAATTTCGCCAAGTGTTCGCGTTCACTGATGCTCAGCGCCCTCATCAGTTCCCACGCCAGGTAGTTGGACGTGCCGATATAACGAACTTTGCCGGCGCGAATGATGTCCTCCAGCGCGCGCAACGTCTCCTCTACCGGGGTTTTGGCGTCAAGCGTATGTATTTGGTAGAGATCTACATAATCTGTCTGTAAGCGGGTCAGGCTGGCGTCGATTTGCTCCATCACTTCTCTGCGGGATGACCCGCCCATGTTCGGCCCTTCGCCGCGCGGCATCCCCACCTTGGTCGCCAAAACCACTTGCGCGCGCTTCCCACCGGTAAGCGCTTTGCCAATGATGGATTCCGACTGCGTGTTGGTATACACGTTGGCCGTATCGATGAAGTTGATGCCCTGCGCTATCGCCTCGTCAAGAATGCGTATGGACGTCGCCTCATCGGCTCGTCCACCAAACGAGTTGGTCCCCAACCCCAACGCCGAAACTGTCAAACCACTTCGACCGAGTTGATTATACTTCACACCCGTTCTCCTCCATCCTAAAAATCAAGTCAAACCATTTGCGTACCCCATCCGCCCTTGCATCAGTGGACTGACTCTCCAATATTGTGGGCGTCCGGCCTACCTATTCGAACGTATTTTCAAGGATGGCATCGCGCATGGCGGTTTTGCACACTTCGTGAATGACTCTAGTGTATCGCATCCATGCGCTCGATGGAAAATTGACGCCTTTGCCTTGTACGCGCCATCCGCAATGCCCGGATTGAATCACCTTTCACGGCTCTTTTGATGCAAAGCGCATCACACCTAGCGGTCTACGCGCCTCGCTTCCCCGCTTGCCACAGCCTTTCCGGAATCGCCTTCATCAAGGATTGGCCCGCTTTTTTCAGCCAAATCTTGCGCTGTTGTTGCCATACCAAAGCCAGCTCCAGCCACGCTTGATAGGACCGCGCATCTGTCTGTAACTGCAACAATTTTTTCTCGACCACTTTGTCCGTGCGACGCGCTTGATAGAGCGCGCGCACAAGCCCCATCATCAGTTCGTCACAATCAGTCTTTTCTGACGGTGTAAAATGCAAGCGAATGCAGTGTCCAATCGCCAAGTCGCGATAGACGCTACTTTCGTTTACCTGCGCGATCAACGGCGAAATCTCCGCTGCCCGTTCATCTCCCTGCACGCTCTGCCATTCGGCGATGACAGAAGTAAACACTTGCTGCGCGTACTGCGAACGGCGCAGCGCACGCAAACCGGTGCCCCAAACTGGATGTAAAGGTTGACTGGCCATCGCTGTTCCCCCATGTTCATCATTTGTTCATCTACTGCCCGATGCGGAATCCATCGTGCACGATATCTTTCATGATATGAGCCGTGCCACAAGTCGGTGACCTGCTGCGACAATTGGCGTCTTGTGGCGTGAGCGCCCCCTACTTGACGTCTTTTTCACGGCGCACGCCAAGAGGGAATTGACCAAACTTTGGGGAACTCTTAACATAAATGCAGCGATGCAAAGGAGTGGCGCCACCATGGGACAGGTTGAACTGGAGCAACTAAGCGAACACGTATTTCGCATATCCGTCCCTACACGGACAATTCCTCCGCTCAATCAAACCAATACATATGTCATCAAAGCTGGTCAGTCAGCCTATGTCGTCGATTGTGGCGGCGCTGAAATGGACGTGATCGCACAAGTTGCATCCCTTTTTGCATCCCTGGGCATCAAACAGGTGATTGGTTATGTCGCAACGCATTATCACCCTGACCACACGGTCGGCATTCCACTGTTGCGCCAGTTCTTTGAGGCGCCCGTATATGTCCATCCGTTTGATCAGGCAAATGCGGCGAAGGAAATGCACGTGGATAGCGCTCATCTCCAAGCGCCCGCATCTGTGCTGACCATTGCGTCGGTCAGCTTGCGCGTCATGCATCAGCCAGGACATACGCATGGCCACCTACATATTCAGGTAGATCCCGATGATCTGCTGATGGTCGGCGACCACATGGCTGGTGAAGGAACCGTCTGGATTGGTCCGCCTGATGGTCACATGCGCGATTATTACGAAGCGTTGAAAAAAATTGCGGCATCATCTGCGACATTCGCCTTGCCTGGACACGGCGCGCCCATTGCGTCGCCGCAAACAGCAAGCGCGGCGCTTCTGCAGCATCGACTTGACCGTGAAGCGCAAATTCGGCAGTTGCTCACAACAAGACCGCACACACTGAACGAGATTGTCACCGCACTGTACGCAGACCGCAATTTGGGGTCAGCCTTGCGTTTTGCAAAGCGGACGACACAAGCGCATCTCACGCATCTGATTGACAATGGTTATGTCGGTCGACGTTGTCTGGCACCCGATTTTAAAATGGTCTACTACCATCTGTAGGCGCAAAGGAGGACAAGGACAGTTTGAAGAACACACAGCGAGATCAACTTGAGTGGCGCGTCAGTATAGGGCTGTTGTTATTCGCCGTGCTTTTTCACCTCTATTTTTCTGTGTCTTTTTGGCGAACGAACATTCAACTTTACGGAGATGCGGTCCATTACGATCACGCCGCAGTTTGGCTACTGCTCAAGCATATTTATTCCTATTGGAGTTGGGGACCGTCGGCGATGATCACGCCGGGTTACCCGCTTTTCTTGGACTTTGCCTATTGGCTGACGCACTTTAAATCGCACAACCACCAAGTGGAGATGCATGTTGCTGTGACATTTCAACATCTGCTCGCTGCTGGAACCGTATTTCTGATCTACCGCATCGCGCGCTTCTTTCTACCGCGTTGGGCGAGTCTGATTGCGGCGCTGCTGTGGTTATTTTATCCACCTTCCAACTGGGCGGCTGACCAATTGCTCACCGAGACGGTGTACGTCTTTTTCTTGATTCTATTCGTCTGGACATTTCTTTTCGCGCTGGAGAGAAAGCAAATTTGGCGTTTTGCGCTCGCAGGGGTGGCCTTGGCGCTCGCGACACTGGTGCGTCCAACCGTGTTTCCGCTCGTCGTGGCACCGCTTCTCTTCTTGTTACAGCGGCAAAATTGGCCAGCAGTGCGCACCCACCTGATTCACTGGCTCACCTATCTCGGCGCCTTTGTCGTCTGTATGTTGCCGTGGTGGATACGCAATGGGGTCGTTTTACACCGGCTCATTTTGACCGACGACGACATGGCCAATCCGCTCTTGTTTGGCTCTGACCCAAACTTTGCCCATGACACAAGCCTGGACAGCGGACTAGACCGTCAGCAGCAGGAACATCTGGCTGTGCATCGCATCATCGAAGGTTTTAGTCACCACCCGTTTCAGTATGCGAAATGGTACACAGTGGACAAGCTGAGACTATTGTTTGGCTCACCATGGTATCTCGACAAACTTTCGAAACACGCCACATTTCCACAAAAGTTAACGTTCGTCTTTGCGCACTTTCACTTGGCCTGGGTCATTCTCGGCGCTGTTGGATTACTGCTCGGCGCATGGCGGCCCATGTTGCGTTGGATCAGCGCCTTGGCGCTGTTTCTCATCGTCGCCCAGTTGCCGTTTATTCCAATCAATCGCTACATGTTTCCGACCATGCCGCTGATGTTCATCGGCGTCGCAGCACTGACGTATTTGGTTGTCGTCCGTATAAAAGAGCATCGACAGCCTGTTCCAAACGGATAAGACGTGGTATTCTGATTGGCGGTAATACGCCAAGGATGGAGGACAAGCCGTACAATGCGGATAGCAGTTTTACTTCCTTGTTACAACGAAGAATTGACCATTGAAAAGGTCATACGGGATTTTCAGCAAGAATTGCCGGACGCGACCATTTACGTCTATGACAACAACTCGCGGGACAAAACTGCGGAAATTGCGCGCCGTGCAGGCGCTGTGGTGCGCCGTGAAATTCGCCAAGGCAAAGGCAACGTCGTGCGCTCGATGTTTCGCGACATCGACGCAGACCTCTATGTCATGGCCGACGGCGATGATACATACCCAGCCGAGTTTGTCCATCATCTGATACAGCCTGTCGTCGATGGCGAAGCAGATATGGCCATTGGTGACCGCCACTCGGACGGATCGTACTCGAGTGAAAATAAGCGTCCGTTTCACAACTTGGGCAACCATCTTGTCAAAGGACTCATCAACCGCTTATTTCGATCCGATCTGCGCGACATCATGACTGGCTACCGCGTGTTCAATCGGCAGTTTGCCAAGACGATGCCGGTCAAGAGCGAGGGTTTTGAAATCGAGACGGAAATGACATTACATGCGCTGGATAAACGGTTCCGCATCGTGGAGGTGCCGATTGCCTATCGGGATCGCCCACCTGGCAGTGAGTCCAAGCTGAATACCGTCAGCGACGGTTTGCGCGTCGTGCGCACGGTTTTCCGCATTTTCAAGGACTACCGACCGTTGGCGTTTTTCAGCGTCATTGCGCTGATTTTGTTCATACTTGGGCTGTTGGTCGGCATTCCGGTCATTACAGAGTTTTTCCATACAGGCCGCATTGCCAAGATGCCGTCTGCCATTCTTGCGGTTGGGCTGATGGTATTGGCGACCAACGCCCTGA
>NZ_JBHUCX010000101.1:0-16529 GCF_042678105.1 Alicyclobacillus fodiniaquatilis | reverse complement strand
ACTAAAGGAAGATTTTCAATGGTTTATGCTGTCATGATTCTGTCGAACATCATCCTGCTGGTTGGCGGCCAAACGCTCTGGAAATACGGCCTTCAAGGCAAGGATTTAACGGATCTCAAAAGTGTCATTTTGGCGATGTTTTCTCCGTGGGTGATTGGCGGCATCGCCCTTTACGTCGTCGCAACTGTGATTTGGATATTCTTATTGAGCAAAATCTCGTTAAGCGTGCTGTATCCGTTGCAAAGTTTAGCTTATGTGGCGGCGATTCTCGTCTCCATCTTCATTTTTCACGAACACATTCCACCCATGCGTTGGGTCGGCGTCGCCGTCATTCTCGCTGGCGTCAGTCTCGTCGCCATTTAGTGACAAGCTACACTGTGTCAGCAGGGACAGACAGTTGAGCCATACACCAGGCGACGTCTGATGCATGGCTCAACTCCTCGAGCATCGCTCGTGTCGGCCGCGCGGCTTTGAACTGATTGGCCGCAATTCCTGCCAACAATGTCTGCGGTTTGCACCATCTTGCCCAGGCCAACTCTCCCGAATGGACACGTAACTGACATTCATCCACATGTCCAACCATCACAAAAAAGCGCGTGTCAAATCGAGTCGGAATCTGCACTTCCAGCGGCGTCAGCCACCGACCGACAAACCGAAGACATGCGAGGTCAAACCGCCAATGCCTGGCGCTGACTTCGTGCAAAAATGCGTCCTTGTCCCGGAGCATCGCCGTCTGCCAGTTGGGCGGAACCATCGTGTAGTTGCTCGCATCCCCCGTGTGCGCCAAGCCGCCAAGCCATCCGATTTCCTCGGCAGT
This sequence comes from Alicyclobacillus fodiniaquatilis, assembly GCF_042678105.1. Taxonomy (NCBI): domain Bacteria; kingdom Bacillati; phylum Bacillota; class Bacilli; order Caryophanales; family Alicyclobacillaceae; genus Alicyclobacillus; species Alicyclobacillus fodiniaquatilis. The sequence goes on along the minus strand of NZ_JBHUCX010000101.1, from coordinate 15,712 downwards.
CTCACGCAGCGCTGCCACGGCAAACGCTGCATCATCCGCATGCTCGGCCGCGCGAACCCGCCCTACTCCGCACAACTGCGCGCAAACGTGGTCCTGGTGCTCCACCACACCGCCCGGAAACGCAAGGTGGTCAGGAAATGCGCGCATTTGGGCGGATCGCTTAACCGTCAGCACTTCCACTCCGCCTTCTGTGTCGCGCAGCATCAACAAGGTCGCTGCAGCGCGTATCGGCCTTATGTCTTCCGCCACGTTTGCACCTCCAGCTATCCTTACAAGGGACGTAGATTAACAGAACATCTGTTGAGCGTCCCTTGTATTTACTCATTCAGAAGACATCAGCCTAACGGCCAAACAAATTCCCCGTCTGCCACCTGTACAGCTTCGCCCGTCATCAGAATATGGCCGTCTGACAACTGTTCGATTTCCAAGTCGCCGCCGAGCAAGTGCACAGTCGCCCGCGACGCGACCACCCCCTTGGAAACCGCTGCAGCCACCGCCGCACAAGCGCCCGTCCCACAGGCAAATGTCACGCCTGATCCTCGCTCATAGACCCGAAAATCAATTTCTCGCTCATTGAGTACAGCAATGAACTCCGCGTTGATGCGTTCAGGGAAATCAGCGTGCGATTCAATACGCGGACCGATTTGTGTGACCACCTCGTCATCCACAGCGTCCACCAATGTCACAAAATGTGGATTGCCGATGTTGACCACCGTTCCCCGCCACACGTCATCTCCAATCGTCAAGGCGACATCATCGCCATCCGCAGCTTTTCCCGCGTAATGAACAGAAGTAGCGCCCAAACGTGGCACGCCCATGTCCATCGTGACGAGGTTGACATGGCCATTGGGTTGGACATGTACGCGCGCCGAGACAATGCCACCCTTGGTCTCAATGGTAAACTGCGACGCCACGACAAGTTGATGTTCATACGCATATTTCGCCACACAGCGAAGCCCATTGCCACATGTTTCCGCCTCTGATCCATCCGCATTGAAGATGCGCATCTGCACGTCAGCCACCTGCGATGGTTCAATGAGTATCAAACCGTCCGCGCCGATACCGCGGCGAACATCGCTGACAACGCTCGCCAACTGTGGCAGCGCCACATCTGTTGGCAATGTGGTCTCAAAGGTAGACACGTAAATGTAATTGTTTCCGAGCGCATGCATTTTGGTGAATTTCAACGGAACTCCCCATTTCACACATTGATAAAGATATAAAGTCCAAACCCATTTTGTACTATTATATTCGTGTCAAAATTTGATTCCAAGCGCTGAAACACATCCGCTTTTCTTCGATCTCTCGCGCCAAAATCTTCAGAATGTTAGACTGATGACATGGATGGAGGTAGCCGATGAAAAAATTGCTGAATCAGGTTGAAACGTATGTCGATGATCTACTTGAAGGCATGGTGGCAGCGCATTCAGCGTTGCGCCGGATCCCTGGAACGCAAGTGTTGGTGCGCGCGGCTAAAGGAAATAAGGTAGCGCTCGTCAGCGGCGGTGGAAGTGGGCACGAACCCGCGCATGGAGGTTACGTGGGCTCTGGTATGCTGGACGGCGCAGTGGCCGGTGAAGTGTTTACCGCCCCCACCCCAGATCAGATATTGGCAGCCATTCAGGCTGTGGACAGCGGCGCGGGCGTGCTTCTTGTCATCAAGAATTACACCGGCGACATCCTCAACTTCGAGATGGCTGCCGAACTCGCGTCCGCCGAAGGCATTCAAGTGGAGCAAGTCGTTGTCGATGATGACGTCGCCGTCGACGGCAGTACATACACAGTGGGGCGCCGTGGCATTGCAGGCACCGTCTTTGTCCACAAAATCGCCGGCGCCGCCGCTGAAGCTGGCCAACCGCTCGCCGTGGTCAAGGCGATTGCCGAGCGTGTCATCGCCAACGTGCACAGCATGGGGATGGCGCTTTGTCCCTGCACCGTCCCCGCCAGCGGCCAGCCCAGTTTCCAGCTTGCTGACGACGAGATCGAAATTGGCATTGGCATCCACGGCGAACCTGGCACACACCGAGAGCCATTGCGCGCGGCCAGTGAGATTGTCGATACGCTTTTCGAACACATCTGGGCCAGCGCAGGACTGGCATCCGGGGACAAAGTCGCTGTTCTGTTAAACGGACTCGGCGCCACACCGCAAAGTGAGTTGTACATCGCCAACCGTCGGCTTCGTGCGCTTCTCACAGCGCGAAATCTCGATGTCCACAAGACGTTCGTTGGCGAATTCATGACCTCGCTCGAAATGGCCGGCTTCTCCATCTCTATTCTGAAATTGGATGAAGAGCTAAAACGCCTGCTTGACGCGCCCGCAAATACGCCCGCGTGGAAAAGTTAAAGGAGGGCCAAACATTGTTGACAACAGAGACTTTTGCCACATTCATCGCCAATTACGCCCGCCGCTTGGCCGATTTACAGGAAACCTTGAACACGCTGGACAACAACATTGGCGATGGCGATCACGGCACAAACATGGCACGCGGTTTTAAAGCGGCGGCAGAGCAACTGGCGGCAAAACCTGCAACTGATGTCGGAGGTGCTTGCAACACTGTGGGCATGGCGCTACTCGGCAGTGTTGGTGGTGCTTCTGGCCCGCTTTACGCAACCGTTTTCATGCGCTTTGCGACAGCATGGAAAGGGATGACGTCAGTGGATGCCACCAATTTCGCCGCCGGCATCGCCGCTGCGCTGGAAGGACTACAAACCCGCGGAAAAGCAGATGTCGGTGACAAGACGATGATCGACGTGTGGCACCCCGTCAACCAAACACTACAAAATGTTCGCGAAACCACAACCTTGCAAGCTATCGTCGAAACAGCTGACACTGCTGCTTTGGCGACCAAACAGCGCATCGCCAAAAAGGGCAGAGCGGCATATCTCGGTGAGCGCAGCGCCGGACATTGTGATCCAGGCAGTATCTCCAGCGCCGTTTTGTTTGAAGAATTGGTGGATGCCACAATCGGAGGTGTCGAACGCAAACCATGGCCCAAGTTAGCATTGTAATCGTTTCGCACAGCGCAAAAATTGGTCAAGGCCTTGTCGATTTACTCAGACAACTCGTCGGCCAAGATGTCCATCTAGAAAGTGCAGCAGGGTTCGGTGAAGACATCGGCACAGACGCCACCTACATCATGGAAAAAATTCAGGCGTGCCCTACGGACACCGACGTGCTTGTTTTTTTCGATCTCGGCAGCGCCTTGATGAACACAGAGATGGCTTTGGATCTCATGCCAGACGCCATTCGACAGCGCGTTCATATCGTCGACGCGCCGTTGGTTGAAGGCGCAGTTGCAGCGGCCGTGAAGGCGCGCGGCAACTTTGCGTCTGATGAAGTCATCACAAGCGCCATGCAAGCAAAAGGCATGGATAAAATCTGGAAGTGACTCTCCCTATGTCCTAGACAAATGGGCATTCGGTCAGTGCAGCCCTCCTCTTCTTATCATACGTTAGGCGTAGGATAATACCCAGTTGAGGAGGGAAGACAGTTTGAAAAAACATCGGCCGCAACCACTGCAAATGACGTATTATCCATATCACCCACAAATCACCAAGCAAGCATACTACCCATATCTCATGTATCAAGCGCAGCACCAGCGACAGCGACAACACGCGCCCACTGACCATGAACGACTAGATGAACACGAACAGAGATTAAATATGTTCGAACAAAGACTGCAAAACCTGGAGCGTCAAACTTATATGCATCACTATGCAGACGTAGATATCTATCAAAACGGGTATTCATTTCATGGACACAGGTACTACTGGTAGTCACTTGAAGTCCCCCGCTTGTCCCCATCATCTTCTGATGTATGGGACTTTTTATTTTGACGACCACAAGACGATTGTCACGTTCGGTCACAATCGCAACGACGTGTTTGTCGAATCCGGCAATGACAAATATGTATATTGTCTTTTATCCGCACGTTTCGACTGACTTCGCGCTGGCTATACTGCAAAATGGAACTACTAAATTTGAAATGCGAGGGAAAGCACAAATGACACTTATGATTGTACTCGTGACGATAGCTGTGATCGTAGCAATGAACGTGATCTTCCGCACGATGAGAAAGCGTTTGGAAATGCGTCTAAATGGTCCAAATCAAGGTTGATGATAAATCCATACTACACAGATGATAAGATAGGGCGAAGTTCGCGCGGTTCTCATGCTGATTTCGCCCATACCGCCTGTATCTATCATATGAACACTGCCTGTGTCCGCATGCTTATGTAACAAAGACCCGCCCTACGGGTCATGTGAAAAAGTCTTCTATCCAAATCAAACCCGGAATATATCTGGTGTTTGAGCATTTGCCAAACACCAGATATATTCCTTTCATCATTCAATCTGATGGACTTTTACATGTCTCCGTAAGCGGCAAGTACTTGCTGACCCAATTAATAGCCGTAACCTGGTCCATGTTTCCCAGGGTGATGGCTGCCAGTGCCAGGGCATCCAGGATCAACGACCTCATTTTTGGTCATTGGTTGATAATAGTGTCTGGGTACATTGACGATGACATGTCGGTTGACATTCACAATTGGATGAATGACTGGCACTTCGCGCGGGATATAGCAATCCCTCACAATATACTGCGGATCACACATAATCGGTGGACATTTGTGCATAGGATGCGGTTTAGGGTGTGAAGCAACATATGCTGGATGATACGACTTTTTCACTTTCTTGGTTTTCTTAATGGTCTTGCTCATCCCCGCCTCATAGGGAGTGAAAGCAATCTTTGGCTGTATCTGTACATTGATTGGTCCATACGGACTTGCTTCCGACTCCTCATCGGGATCCCAACCAGATTCATCTAAATCTGGCGCAGACGCAGATTCCTGATGATACGCTTGCTTAGGCATACCTTTTCCTTTTTCACTTGGATGCTTATATCCACCATGTTGTTCGGTCATATCAGCTATTCGCCCCTTTCACTTGATACACCAAATATATGAGCGAATATTGACGTATGCCCTAGTCATTCGTCCATTTTCTGTGCATACGTCCTACATCAAGCGACCTTAGTACGTGTTTCTAAAGAGATATTCGCGATTATTCGCCCGAATTGCTTTTGGAACAACGCTGCTTGACATCACTTCAGAGAGGTAACACCAGTCACAAAAAACATTACATTCTTCGATGCCAAGCCTTTTCGACAATATAGATGAAATGCAAGTTACATCGCGCTTGAGCCCAATCGGATTCCTCTATTTCGCCGACATTCCTTCACGTTCGATGTACACTTTCACATGAGCGTGAAACGGCGTTTTGGTGAACTGGTCCACCCATTTTTCATGCGATGAACTCAATTCCTTTGCCCAATACCCCGGGAATTGTCCGCGAACGATTTCACCGAACCCAAATGGATCAGTATGAAGTTTCTGTAATTTTTTCACAACTTTCATTTGGCCGTCTGTCAGTATTCTTGACCCTTCATCGGCAATTTGATCAAGCACCCCAACTTTATCAAGTGACCCCCTGCCAGTCTTTTCTTCAATTCTAGATGGAATAATGGTGTACGCTTCGAATGATGGCTGACCATTTATCATTCTACATCTGATCTTTGTTCTGCGAGAGAGCGCTTTGAGCATCACGCTGTGCTGTGGATCTCCTGGCATGGGATACGCTGCCGCATAACCTGCTTTCTGGTCATTTCGAATCTCCATGTATTCAGCCGTTTCAATCGGATCGAGTGTACCGACCATACGGTCTTTTTGAAAGACAGCAAGACCTTCTGTTTCAATTTGATCTCCTTCTGGTCCGATTACCCTGACAAAGGGCAAAACCGGATCTGCACCTTTGTCTGATAGCTGACTCCAATAATTCCCCAAAAAGATATTCGGCATTTTTCCAAGTGCGACTGCATGTTCCATGGTGCTCACCAAATACAACGTTGGCACCCGTTCCAATTTAGGCGCAGCATTCATTGCATTACTCGCGTCTCCAAAAGATACGAGCAACCAGCAAAGCCGCCTGATTTCCGCATTTCTGCGCAGAAAATCCTGAATATCACGCATGCCGACTGACCTTGCAATTTTTTGATTTACAGTGATGATACGCAAATGTCCTAAAAATATTTTGTCAGCAAGCTGCTGTTGCAGCTTGTTCATCGCATCATCCATGGTCCTCCCCGTCGTGCTGACGACCCAAACAGGCCGTTGTGCGACTCCCCCTGAACTACTTTCACCAGGTCCTAACGGAATGCGGCCTGGTATCGCAATTTGTACAGTCAACCGATAACCAGATAAATCACTTTTTGCATGGGGGCCTGTGATCCCTTCTGATCTCTCCTCGCCGCCAACCGGGTCGATGGCCATGCCAAGAATGGTGCCTCTGTCCTCAATTTCTAACCGATCCCAGCAACCTGTGATAAAAGGAAACGTACTCGCGCAAATGCACATCAATATCCACTTTCGTTTGATCACAGCTAGGCGCTTAAAAAATGACATCCAAATCGTCCCCACTTGTATATTTTGGCGACCGTGCCATTGCAAAACCGTTCTGATAAAAATATATGATGACACATTTATGGAAAATCATTCATACAGGTGATCATCAGCGTGTAGTGTGACGAACACTTTATCAAAAGCCTTCATGGCACGGGGATAGATTTGACTAGTGGCTTGCAGTCGTGATATGGCTTGGCATCATCCCCTCGTGATGTTCTCAATGCGGATGACCGGCTTGCTCTCCGCCAGTTCCTCCGGCGTATTGTCATTCACGACAATGCCTGCCTGCCGCAGCGCCCAACCAACATATTTGCTGCAATATCGCCGGCGACGCTCCCTATATTTGCGATCATACCCCGTGAGCATCATGACAATCAGCCACCAGATTCCCAGCCAGTCGTAAGGAAGATTGTCCTCATCATGAAGCGCAACAAGAAACTTGACACACTGCTCGTCCGTCATCGCAATGTGACCGATATCGTATTGCCCCGTGTAATCGTCGATATTCCCAGGGCCAGACTTTCTAAAACCTCGCGCTTCCATGACCGTGTTCCCGCAGATATAAACCGCAACATGCACATAGTTGCTTTTAAAAGCGGTTTTGTCGAGGAGATGTTCACCCTCTTTGATGGCGTCATCAATTGGATTAAGCAGCGTTCCTCGTACAAAAATCAAATCTCCTGGCTCTAGCATGGGCTCAACTCCCCCATCATGCACAATGACATTGGCACTTACACTAGATTCCTTAGACTGCCATGCGTAGTGCAGTTCCATCTTCCTCCGAACGTTGACGCTTTACGCACCAGTGGTTATGTATATTCCGTTGCTCTCACCTGCGATGCTTTACCGGAACAAGTGGCAAACCCACGTCAGGATGACCGTTCAATCTCTGCTTTTTCCGCGTCGAAACCAAAGGGGCCGCCTAGACGGCGGCCAAACCATATCGCACAACTGCCATATTATAAAATCCGTATCTTTGCATTTGCTTTAGCTTTGGATTTTGCTTTACTGCGAGATGAGGAAATCACTCTGTCATTGTTTTTGACAATCACTGTTACATAGAGATTGATTCGATCATTGACCTTGGCAGCTTGCTTTTGCCCCTGCCCCTGGAGTTGCCCCTGAAGCTGACCTTGCAGTTGCCCTTGGAGCTGTCCCTTACGACTCATGCGAACCACCTCACTTTCACAATTAATGAATGCAGGTACCCGTACAAAGAAAACGGACAACCAACCAACTCCACTCGACATTGGCATGTACCCACGACATCCAGCACTGACTTTGACGAGCTGTTCCCAGAAAGTAAAATTTGTGTGGCAGGATGATTACCCGCTTCATTTCAATGTTTTTTGTAGATAACAGGAGTACGATCACGATATGATCATCAGCAGGGAATGAATGGACGCCCGAACTCTGGGCCAAATATAGCGGTTCCTCATCAATGAGATGACAAAATTGGAATGTGAGGATGAAGATAAATGGTACTCATGCTTGTGCTGCTCACTGTGGCTGTAGCCGTCACGAATGTAACTTTTCACGTCATGAAAAAACGCCTTGAAATGCGCCTGCACGGCCAAAATCAAGGTTAAAATTATCGCTTGAAACACCTTGGACTAAAAAGCACACAAAGACAATTAGATGAAAAAAGCGCTACTCTCGATTACTCAAGAGTAGCGCTTCAACCTCAATTGGTGCGGTCAAGAGGACTTGAACCTCCACGGGGTTGCCCCCACAAGAACCTGAATCTTGCGCGTCTGCCAATTCCGCCATGACCGCATGTCTTATTTACATTCAACACATATCAAATTACACACATCAATGTTTTCAGGTAGACATCGATATCAAATTCAAACAGTTGTCTGTTCTCTCAAACACACCAAAAGTACTGTCAACGTTTATGAGTATACATGCTTTGATCTTAAAATGCAACTATCATTTCACACGATTGCTCAATTGTTTTTTGATGGTGGTCCTCCTCCACCTGCATGTAAAAATGATGAGTGTACACCTTCACGTGATCCATCCTCCCTATGTCTTCTAACCCAAAAGACGTAACAAAACTCAGACCTCCGGCTGATTTCGCGCCATCAAGAAAAGGTTAAGATGCTCTTAACACAAGGAGGCGACATGAAATGAACGAATATGTCTCCATGCAGCTGAGCCAACTGCAACTTTTGGCTATCGAAAAAAAAGCCCTTGACTTGTGGAAATATCAAGGGCTCAAGTTTTTTTCTCTTAAAGATACGAAATAGATAAAAACAAATTTGCGAAGCACGCTCATATAAAGCAGTTAAAAATGAAAGCCGTGCTCTACATGACTTTCTGCAGACACGGCTTCATGTTGATTCTCCACTCCTGAGCTTTCCCCAATCTCACTTTCGCGCTCAGTAAAAACATGTGTATATACATCTTTAATTTAATTGAAATCAGGGTGTGCTGTCAAACAAGTGTACTGAAGGATAACCTGATATCATTCTTTGTTCCATACAGGATTAAACATTCATCGTGCCTTCAAACATGCGCTCGCTCACTGGTTTGCGTCCATTAGGCAGTTCTCTTGCTTGCAACTGCTCTGGAAGCGCATCCTTTTCGCCTTGATAACCAATGGCGACAAGCGCTTGAACTTCAAATTCATCCGGAATATGTAGGAGTTTACGTGCCATCTCCTTATCAAATCCCCCCATGGCATGGGTGACCAATCCGAGTTGATTTGCCTGCAACGCAAAATTTGCCCAAGCAGCCCCTGTGTCAAAAGCATGAAATCTATTTGCTTGCCCCTTCTGATTTAAAGTAGCCGAGACAAACAAAACAAGTACAGGCGCACGCCTCGTCCACAATTGGTTGCCTGGAGCAATAAACTGGTCAAAACGTTTCAAATCTTCATCGCTCTTCGCCACAATAAAGCGCCACGGTTGTTCATTCGATGCTGATGGCGCCCAGCAAGCAGCTTCAAGTACTGCGTACAAATCTTCATCACGAACTTTACGATCAGCGAATGAGCGTGGTGACCAACGATTCAAAAACAGCGAGCTGACAGGATATTCAGCTTTTCGGTGCGCTTTCACCACATTTGTCAGTTCTTCCTGCACAAAAAATCCTCCTTCAGCCAGATGGGATGGGCTGTCCATCTCTTCACTTCAAATGCCCTGCCACTTTATATCATGTACTGCTTGAGCACCTGTTGCAATGTTGACTTTGTCTCCACCTTGTCAGAAATATCGATCCCCAATGAAATGAGCGTATTGGCAATGCCAGGGCGAATACCTGTGATGGTCGCCCGGCAACCGAGCAGATTGATACCTTCAATAATGTGGAATAGATGACCCACGACCGCTGTATCCATATAAGGGACACCAGACACATCAATAATGATGTGTTCAATTTTCAGATTTGCAATTTGCGTGAGCGTCTTTTCTTGAATGGTCTTGGCCCGGTGTGTATCGATCATACCCACCAACGGCAAGATGGATCTCGTCTCCGTAAGCGGAATCACAGGAACACTCAAATCCTCGATGATCTCGCGCTGAGCATTCATTTTTTCCTCGTTGTAGCGCGTGTAACTGATAAAATAATGATTTAGAAACCTATCTAAACCATGAGCCAAATCGCGTTGAAAAGCAAAAATATCCTCCACGTCGACTTCCACGTGTTGATGATACACATATTGAAAATCCCAGAGGCATTTGCGAAACCCTTCCGTGAATTCCATTATCAACGGAATTGGATGTCCGTTTTTCGCAATATTATAACCAATACGCTCTCCTAGTAAAACTAAATCGTCTATTTTCGCTTGCAACAGCAAATCTAATAATTCGTCGATCACATCATAGACTGCAGCCATATTTGTATCGCGGTTTTGCAGGTACTCCAGTCCTTTAGTAGACTGAAGCATCATTTCCTTGTGAAACATATCCAGATTCAATGACATAAACTCCGCAAAAGTTTGGCCTGGTTTGAACTGCAAATTCACGCCGGATCCCCCATATCTGTCATACACCGCGCAATCGATACGCGCCATTTTTCACATACAGATCACCATACATCAGTCATTTCTACACCGCAATCAGACAGCACATGAAACCATGCAAAAATACACTGATTGCAACTACATCTGACCTTCACAACCCACCATAATCATACATCAAAACCATCATTATTATAATTACCCTAGCTCATTTCCATGGTAATCTAGCCATCATAACGAAACCAAAGCCGAATCCTGGACAACAGGTACGGGGGATATCCTCATATAGGGGTGAACGTGTTTCGCACAAGGGCAACTCCTGCCCAAACCCGTCAACTAACCTCGGAGGCAAAAAGGAGGAAATTAATTTGCATCGCAAAACGCTTATCGCTGGTTTAGTGTCCATCTCAACACTCGCTTCGCTCGGTGCGCCCATTGCTATGGCATCCACGACGAAATCTGCCGTTACAGTGCTTCACAATGCTTATCTGATCTCCGCACCCAAGACTGGTTCCACCAAGCTTAAACTTGAACGAATCGGCACACAACTCACACTTGAATCGGGCAGCAACAAATACTGGTGGCATGTGAAAGATCCGAGTGGCAAAGTAGGCTATATCACCTCGAATACATACTATACAGCGCAGGCGGAATCCTCATCTGTGCAACTTCCTCCTGGCATTTCACTGGATCCTTCCATTACGCCAATCGCATCGGTCAACGCAACCTCAACTGCCAAATTTAACGCAATCCTCAAAGTCGCCAAAAGCAAACTAGGCACACCTTATGAGCTGGATCACAACGAGGACCGCGGCCAAACAGGTTTTGATTGCTCCAATTTCGTAGAGTATGTCTACCATCATGCACTTGGCTATCTGTTTTCAACTGCGTCGAAGACCCAATACACATCCGTGGGCACCAAAGTCGCGATTTCAAAGATGCAGCCCGGCGATTTATTGAGTTTTGATGATGGTGGTCATAGTGGGATCTACATCGGCAACAATGAAATGATTCAATGTGGCGGTGGGCTCGGCAAAGTAGGCTATCTCAGTGTGGCACCTGGTTCATATTGGTATAAACATCTTTCCGCTGTCAAACGGATGTACTAAGCATAAAAACGCCCCCTCAAGCTCGTGGGGGGTGCTTTATCCCTTCTTGCACTCTTCAAGAAATCGCCACTGTAGCGACCTCGTTTGCCCTTGCATTTCACCCGATTAAGATATAGGATTCAGAGCGATACTTGTTTTATATGTTCAAAGAGGTGAAGATTGTTGTTGCACTTGCTTTTGCAGTTTGTATTTTGGGCCATTTCTGTCATCATCATTGGGGTGATGTGTTTTGCCGCCTATTCATACTATAAAAACAATCAAAAATTGAACAATGATTATTTCGTTTTGTTAAAACAACTACAAGAAAATCCAAACAATGCAGAAATCAGAAGTCGCGTTTTCGAATCCGGACGGCGGTATTACAAAAATCGCCAAACAGGCATTGACTTGAGTATAGAATGGGACATCAAGAATCACGTTGCAGAATCGAACACGCCCAATTGAACTGGGTTTGTCCAGCTCGATTCATATTGAGAATTTTATGTGCATTTTTCACCTAGTATTGGGTATTTTAACAAATGCGGTAACGGCGAGGGCGATTCCCGTGTATACCATGTACCATGTGGCACACCTCAAACCACATTATTTAAATAAGTGTATCATGACCGAATCAGCTCTCCGCCGAGTATCGTCAATTGGCTTTATCACCCTCGCTCAAAAGGTTACGCCTGCTCAATCGTAAAGGTTTGCGTTGTTGGGTCAACGACGAGCAACAGTTGATTGTCGACAAAAAAGCGCAGTCCGAACAACCCTGTACTTGAGAAATCGGGATCGACAATGCAAGGCACGTTCTCAAACACATGCGCGCCCACGTTCAGTGTACAGACCGACTGGTACGCTTCAACCTCTCCACCAACCCCACCAATCTGGATTGCACCTAAATTAGGCAAACCAAGATTTTGAGCGGTGGTGCCATTAAACGTCAGTTCAAACGCACCTGTATCAAGAATCATATTCTCGACCCAAGCACCATTTACGTTCAAGGTAAAATTAAGCGCATCATTCTCAATTTTCCCGTAATACGTCGCTAATGGTGTATACATTTTTCCACTCCTCGTCATCATGGCTTAAGACAAGGTACGTGATTGCTAAGTCACGTGGTCACGGCTGATGCAATACAAGGTACAGCGGATAAAACTTTTCAACCAGAACGCATCAGGTTTGTACATAAGTCTGTATTGACAGCCGGACAAGCAACACAATTGTGATCACCTCAAAATCAAAGGATTTCTTTTTACAAAAATTTCTTATCGATATGTTGTAAATTGGTTTGACTTTACCCAAAGGTTGATGTAAAGTACTTTGTATACCAACTGCATTTCAATATAGTTTTGATGCATGAGCCGTTCGGTCTGGCCCACTGGGTCAGAGTTGAGCGGCTTTGTTAATGAATTATGCTGAATTAGCGCCATGGAGGAATTTAAGAATGCAAGAAGGCATTGTAAAGTGGTTTAACTCTGAAAAAGGGTTTGGATTTATCGAAGTTGAAGGCGGCGAAGATGTATTCGTACACTTCAGCGCAATCCAAAGCAACGGATTCAAGACGCTTGATGAAGGTCAACGTGTAGAATTCGAAATCGTTGAAGGTCCTAAAGGCCCACAAGCTGCTAACGTTGTTGGCCGCTAATCAAGTCTTAAAAAAGCCCGTGCGGTTCTTGCCGCATGGGCTTTTTTTCTGAAACGCAGACCTGACATGTCAACCTCACATGCGCCTTCATCCCTCCCTCAATTGCTTGACATCATGAACTCCCCTCTTTTTGGTAAGCATTGCGCGTATTGATGTTTAAAAAAAGTACATCGTATACGTTGAGGTGATATTTGTGGAAAAAACACAGAAACCGATTGGCAGCCCGTTATTGTGGTCTCTGATCCCGATTGGCATCTTTGCTTCTTTCTTTGGAGCTGTCACGGGAAAGCGGGCCATAGAAGCTTCACGCAGCAATAATAAACGTCAACTGGATTTTCGAGACAATTCTCGCTACGACTGAAATGTAAAATCCCTCTGGATCCCTTCGTCTTGACCGATGGCCCTGCTGCACATTGACACGTATGCCGTAGCAGGGCTTTATGGTGGTCTACAAGACAAAAATGACCCCGTCATTGTTGACGGGGTCTGGAAAGGTGGATCAATGCCGGGATCCACATAAAACATGATAAATCCTGCGGCTCAAAAAAGATTCAAAACCATTCTACCTAAATGAAATCACACCTACATTTATGTGATACTGAACCTCTTTGACTCGTAAATTCATGGCGCCATAGATACGAAACGCACCAGTATGGCGATCCAAATTACCTGCTCATGGCTTGGCAAACCAAATCATGGAGATACTAACTATGTCCAGACAGCTTATCTGTTGTTGGAACAAGAGTGATAAGCCAAAAGGGCTATTGCATATGATCTAGTAACGAATAGGAGGAATCATATTGATTGGACAAATCATAGAGCTCATTTGTGATGCGGATTACAGTACGATGAACCCAGAGTTACGAGAGACGTATACGATTGAAGATCTAGAATCGGCCACAAACCTTTCATAGCTAAACGAAGTTTCATCAGGGTCTTGCCCACTGTATATCTGATGCGCAACTCCAGATTGTACATATTTTTTTGTGCAATGAGGAATGGTTAATACCAAACCTACAGGAGGGGTGCCCAATGGTGGATGGACCGCTGTCACCTTACAACGGAACGATCATTCCGTTTATCACACCGTATCAACTTGAATTGGAACAAAATTCAAAATTGGCACATGACCAATATGAGGTATATGTAAATGACGATTTTGTTGGACATAAAGTGTTGTTGACTCAATCAGAAGAAATTGATGATGTATCCGCCTATTTGCACAGATGTGATTTTGATGACTTCAAGACAAATCTCGATGGCGATCACTACAACATCTTCGTGGAAGATACGGAATTGGCTGACCAAATTAAAGCGCAGCTCAACGCCTACTTGAGCATTCGTTAAACGTATTTGCCCCGAATGTGGCTAGTCGATTTTTTGCGGATTCTCATTCTCGCAAACATTCTGTTCTGGCGGAAATCAGTTGTCCCAATCTCAAAGGGGCTGTCCCAAAAGCGGTTGAAAAATCGCTGACGGGGCAGGCCTTTTCTTTATGGTGTTTGTTTTTTAGTTAAAAATTGAGGATTGAGGTCTCCTCATCCAATTTTCTGCCTCATTTCGTCAATAGCGGCTTGCTGCTTGTAGCGAAGATACTCAAGGCTCACTCTAATCTCTCTGTTACCAGAAGACTTCATACAACGTTCCCGAAGTAAGCACCCTTCGCAATTCTCACTTCGGTATGTTCGTAGCTGCGTCTGGTACCCACTGTCAGTTTTTCCTCTGTTCTGCCTCTCAAATGTCAGCTTGCGTCCGTTCATACACGTCCAAGTATCTTTGCTGGTCAACTGTGAGGACTCACCCTGCTCAAGTAGGTCATGACCACTGTGTTCGAGTTCTTCTTGTCGTTCCAGTTCCTCTATAGAAGCAAAAAGTGTCTTCACCTTTTCCTGAAGTCTAGCTTTATGCTTGGCGACGGCTTTGCCCCAGACAAACGTGTATCGGTTCGCGTTTGCTTCAGTCTTTGTGCCGTCAACAAAGTAGTTCTCCAGCTTGACGTACCCCTCTTCAACCAGTAGTTCGAGTACATCGGTGAAGATTTTTTCCAAAACATCCTTCATGCGTTCTATTCGAAATCTGTTAATTGTCCGGAAGTCAGGCGTTTGTCGCCCCGCTAACCACATGAACGGTACATTTTCTCGAACAGCCTTAGCGATTTGTCGGGAGGAGTAAATCCGCTGTGTATAGGCATAAATTACGATTTTCGTCATCATTTTAGGATGGTAGCTATCTCGACCGCCGCCAGGGTAAGCAATTTCAAAAATGGCGTCATCTAGGCGGGTAACGGCTGTGTTTACCACACAAGAGATATGATTAGGGGGGATATCCAACTCCAAATTCATTGGGAGATATAGCTGATCCATGTTATACTCAATAAACAAAGAAATCGCCCCTTTGGACATGGTTGCTCGACACTTCCATTTTACCAAAAGGCGATTTCTTTTTGTTTAATAGCCTCTCGGCATTGAGGTGACGAAAACAGGGACAAAGCGGAATTTCCCGCAAGAATCCACTGGAAAATCCGCAAATAATGGTTGAAACAGCGATGTTCCT
>NZ_JBHUCX010000100.1:0-95171 GCF_042678105.1 Alicyclobacillus fodiniaquatilis | reverse complement strand
GCGACACCAGTGAACTTGGTGTCGCGCCCCGGCTTGTCGGTACGTTCGAGTTAGACAGCGTTCACGCTGCATAACTCAACTTTTTACTCGAACCGAGTCGATCATTTCATCAAAGCCTTCAACCGCTGAACGATATGATCCGTTGTAAAACCGTAATGCGCAGTGACCATCTGTGCTTGGCCTGATATGCCAAATTCGTCGATGCCCATCACATCTCCGTGTTCGCCAACATAGCGTTCCCAGCCAAGGGATCGTCCCATCTCCACGGCGAGCCTCGCTTTTAATACTTTAGGAATGACCCTATTTTTGTAGGACTCGGGCTGCATCTCAAACAGTTCCCACGAAGGCATGCTGACCACACGCACATGGATTCCCTCATCTGCTAGGACTTGTTGAGCCGCTAAAGCCAAATGTACCTCCGATCCGGTCGCGATCACGACAGCTTGGGGCGCTCCCTGTTTCGCCTCGGCGAGTACGTATGCTCCACGCATGACATCATCCAGCGCGACTGACTCGGTTCGGGGAAGAACAGGGAGATTTTGTCTGCTCAACACAAGACACACGGGGCCGCCTGTATTGGCGATGGCATATCGCCACGCTCCCATCGTCTCGTTGGCGTCAGCAGGCCGAATCACCGTTACATTGGGGATGGCCCGGAGTGAGAGCAGTTGCTCAACAGGTTGATGCGTGGGCCCATCCTCCCCAACCGCGATGCTATCGTGTGTGAATACGAAGATACTCGGTATATTCATAATGGCGCTCAAACGGATTGCCGGACGCAAGTAATCTGAAAAGGCAAAGAACGTCCCCCCATACGCCTTGACCCCACCATGCAAGGTCATCCCGTTGACTGCGGCGCCCATAGCGAACTCGCGAACGCCAAAGTATACGTTCCTTCCAGTGTAGTCCAACAGCGAAAACGTCCCCAGTCCATCCAGATGCGTGAATGTCGAAGACGCCAAGTCGGCCGATCCGCCGATAAGCGTTGGTACATGACGCGCTACACTGTTCAGGGCCAGCCCTGATGCCTTGCGCGTGGAAAACGCCCCATCAGATTCGCAAAATACGCGCATGTCCTTGGCCCAATCTTCAGGCAGTTCACCGTTCATCGCAGCCATCAGTTGCTGGCTCAACGCTGGATACTTTTGCGCATAACTGTCCAACAGCCCATCCCATGCTTCATTCGCCTTCACACCACTGGACATCAGCGTTTGGAAATGGAGCCGCACATCTTCCGGAATGAAAAAGTCCGGCTGCACCGGCCAGCCCAGTGCTTTTTTGGTGAGAACGACTTCATCCTTTCCAAGAGGCGTGCCGTGCGTTCCCCCATGTCCACCACGTCCCGCTTTGTTCGGACTGCCGTAGCCAATGGTTGTTTTTACTTCAATGATGGTCGGTTGCGCTGGATTGGCTTTGGCTACCGCGATTGCTTCAGAGATTTCGTTTAAATCAGTCTGGTCCGATACGCGAATGTATTGCCAGCCATATGCTTCAAAACGCAAGCGGATATCTTCCGAGGACGAAATATGGAGTGCTCCATCCAGCGTGATGTCGTTTGAGTCGTACAGCACGATGAGTTTTCCCAATCGCAAGTGGCCCGCGAGCGACGCCGCCTCACTTGAGACGCCCTCCATCAAATCTCCATCGCCGCAGATGGCGTACGTGTGGTGATCGACAATCGCATACGCATCTCGGTTATAGGTCTTGGCCAGATGCGCCTCGGCCAACGCCATCCCCACAGCCATGGCGAATCCCTGACCCAAAGGCCCAGTTGTTGCATCCACGCCTGGCGTGTGGCCGACTTCCGGATGTCCGGGCGTGAGACTGCCAAACTGCCGAAATTCTTTGATGTCGTCCAAGGAAACCCCATACCCACTTAAATGAAGCAGGCTGTAAAGTAACATGGACCCATGGCCAGCCGACAACACAAATCGATCCCGATTGAACCAGTTGGGGTTGTTCGCATTGTGTTTCATGTGACGTGTCCAAAGCACATAGCCCATTGGCGCGGCGCCCATGGGCATGCCAGGGTGTCCGACCTGTGCCTTCTCAACGGCATCGACGGCAAGCATGCGGATGGTGTTTACAGCTTTCTCGTCGATTGACTGTTTCAGGGCTGACATCATAACATCCCTCCAGAGGCTTGATGAAGGCTTCATGGTCTGAATGACTTTCATAATCCAATTGTCGAGGATAGAATGATATTTGTGAAATTGATGTTGTCGATATTTGATATAGATAGGAGTGATATCGTGATCGCAAATCTAGAACTGTATCGGGTATTCTATTGGACGGCGCGGGAGGGAAATTTTTCACGGGCGGCGGAGCGATTGTTCATTACCCAGCCAAGTGTGAGTCATGCGATAAAACAGTTGGAACGCGAATTGGACATTACTCTTTTCTACCGAGGATCAAGAGGCGTTACGCTCACCGACGAAGGAAAACTCATGTTTGAATACGTGGAACAAATGTTCAATATGCTCGAATCGGCAGAAAGACATATCGCTGAAATCAATGATCTGATGTCCGGTGAACTGCGTGTGGGTGGCAGCGACTCGCTATGCAAATACTATCTGCTTCCTGCTTTGAGTCAATTTTGCCATGACTTCCCCAAGATTCGCCTTGACCTCGCGCATGGCACGACGCCTGAAATCGTTCAGTTTGTGAAAGAGGGAAAAATCGATTTAGGTGTCGTTCGACTGCCTCTCGACGACGACGCACTCATCATTCATCCGGCAATTTCCGTGCAGGATTGTTTTGTGGCGGGACCCAGATTTGCTGAGTTAGCTAAGCAAACCATTGCGCTAAAAGACTTGGCTGAATACCCACTAATTCTATTCACGAAGACAAGCAGCTCACGCAATTTCATTGAGGAATTCGCTCGTTCTTTGAGTATCGACCTACAACCGGACATTGAGCTCGCAAGCGTAGATCTACTCATTGCGTTCGCAAAGGCGGGTCTGGGCATTTCGTTTGTCACAAAGCAATTTGTCAGTCGCGAGTTAGAAAATCGCGCGCTGTTTGAAATCAATTTGCGTGAATCAATTCCAAATCGAACGATAGGATTGATTTATCTGAAGAACAGACGTTTGTCCCCAGCCAGTCGAAAGTTTGTTGAAGATTACCTTCGGCTTACGCCTGACTTCCGGACATAGTGGACCCCTGCGACGCTTCAAGAGTCCAAAATCGGTCGTTATCGGTACTTGGCCTGGATCAACGGCGCCATTTTTATGCAATACTAAGCGGCGTTTGTATCATTATGAGTAAAATCACAGCTAAGCGCGTTCCCCAATGCGGTGCAACGCCCATACCAACACGCCCAGGATGGCCATGGCCCCGCCTGCAAAACACACGCCCTGCCAATGCCAGACCGTCCACGCGTAGCTGCCGAGCGAAGAACCGATTGCGCCGCCGATGAAGGACGAAACCATGTACACGGTGTTCAGTCGACTTCTCGCCTCTGGCACAAGGCTGTAGATTCTGGTTTGATTGAGGATTTGCGCCCCTTGCACACCCATGTCCAACAAAATGACCCCGACAATCAAGCCCCAGACGTGAGCGCCAAACAACCAAAAGAACACAAAGGACAACAGGTTGATGCCGCCAGCGATGCCGATGATCACTTTCGCCGGAAACCGATCAGCCAATCTACCGGCGAGCGGCGCGATCATCGCGCCAACAACACCAACCAAGCCAAACAGTCCAGCCACCTGGCTCCCTAGATGATAAGGCGCGCCCTCTAGAAAAAACGCCAGCGATGTCCAGAAAACGCTGAAAGCGCCAAAAAACATCGCGCCCATCATCGCGGCTTCCCGCAAGGTTCTCTGCGATACGACCAGCCTGCCAATCGATTTGACCAATTGGCCATAGCGCAACGTAGACGTCGGATAATTTTGCGGCAGGAGCAGACGCAACAACAGGACCAAGAACAACATCATCGCCGCGGCGATCCAGTACATGCCGCGCCAGCCGATGAAAGACCCGATAAAGCCAGACACGGTCCGGGCAAGTAAGATGCCTATCAGCAAACCGCTCATCACAGTGCCGATGATCTTGCCGCGCTGCGCCGGATCGGCAAATTGCGCCACCATCGGCACAATCACCTGCGGCACAACGGTTGTGATGCCGACCGCCAAACTGGCGATGTCGAGCCACAAGAGATTCTGCGCGGTCGCCACACCGATAAGAAATAGAGAGACCGCCAGCAACAGAATGGAGATGAGTTTCCTCCGCTCCCGAATGTCCGCCAATGGCACAAACAACAACATGCCCACTGCATAGCCAATTTGGGTGCACATCGAAATGATGCCAACCTTTTGCGGTGTTGAATGAAACGAATGCGAGATATCCGCCAAAAGTGGCTGGTTATAGTACAGGTTCGCGACCGCCATCCCACATGCGGTGGCCAAGATCAAAATCAGTCCACGTGATAAATGCGTCTCTTTGGTTGACATGACGGTGGTCGTACTCATGCTGTTTTCCCCCCACATTGACAATGCTGTTCCCGCTTTGTCCACGTGCATGGCCAGTTGTGGAAACGTTGCATAAACCGAATATTACAACCCCTCACAATCCAAGCTGATGACTGTCTGCGATCACGCCAACAGTTGGTCTTCTGACCAGGAAGAAGTAAGCGCAAAGTGCCAAAAAGCTCGCCGAAATGAGGATGACACCCATGGGAATGGCGCTGTATTCACCCGCGACACCGACCAACGGCGAGGTGATTGAGCCCAGCAGAAAGGGCAACAGACCCAGCAAAGCAGAGGCGCTCCCTGCGATATGACTTTGGCTCTCCATGGCCAAAGGAAATGAAGCCGTGGATGTCATGCCAATCGATGCGACGAAAAAGAACAGCGGAATCACCAGCGAGAACAATGGACCATGCAACAAGACAACCACTAAAACCGTCGAGCTCGTCAGCCCGGATAACAACAAGCCCAGCAGCAGAAAACGCCGTTCGGAAATGATGTGGGCGAAGCGGCCGACGACCTGTGAACCGAGAATCAAGCTGATGCCATTGGAACCGAATAGAACAGCAAACAGTTGCGGCGAAGCGCCATATATTTTCTGATAGATAAACGGCGTGCCGGATACATACGCAAAGATACCGCCAATCATGATGCCTTGCGCCAGCGCGTACCCAATGAACTGGCGGTCTCGGAACAACGTCTGAAAATTCATCAGTAATTGCATCGTATTGTTCGAAACACGCGCTTCTCTTGGCAAGGTCTCATGTAGCTGCCAAGTTGCAATCAACACGAGCAAAATGCCGATCACGCCAAGGACAATGAACACGCCAACCCAAGTGGTAAATGAAATGATGCCACTGCCGGCCACGGGTGCGAGCAACGGCGCGATATTGCTGATCAACATGAGCAATGAAAAGAACTTCGTCAATTCCTGGCCGCTGTACACATCGCGCACAATCGCGCGCGCAATGACGATGCCGCCTGAAGCGGCAAACCCCTCGATAAAGCGCGACGCGATGAGAAAATAGATATTCGGCGCGACTGCACAGGTGAAAGAGGCAAGTAGATAGATGATCATGGAGATGAGCAACGGTTTGCGTCGGCCGTACACATCGCTCAAGGAGCCCATAATCAACTGCCCTACCCCTAGGCCTATCAAGCAGGCGGTCAGACTGAGTTGCACCAAAGAGGCTTTCGTGCCAAATTGTTGGGCAATTTCAGGAAATGAAGGCAAGTACATGTCTATCGTAAAAGGACCGAGCGCTGAAAATGCGCCTAAAATCAAAGCAAACCCTAGGCGATTCCGACTTGTCATCTGTTTCATCATGTTCAGGGTTCCCCTCGTCGCTTCGCAATTGTTTTTTACCCTTTGCTATCGTACACGCGAGGAGGGCTGGCGTCTACGTCTCTCGCCGCAAACATCACATGATGGACAAGACAAATTTCGACATAAGTCAAACCCGCACGGCTGCGCGTACGGGTTGCAATGTGAAATATAGGGATAGACCGCCATGCATGATGCGTCCCGCACCAGCAGAATCATGAAAATACCAGACAATCGGAGCATCGCGGATGGCGCACGCACAGGTGTCGACTTTATTTACAGGGTAGAAGTAGTCGGCCAACGAAAGCTGTCTACTACTTTGCAAGTTCGCCGAATCGGGCAAACACGGCAAGGGCGGGATCAATCGGCACCTCTGCCCGCTCCACGTTCGCTGGAATGTGAATGGTCGGTGTCGGCCTGGGTGTCCGTCCCGCAAACTGCGGCAACCATTCGCGCTCTGCGCTGAGCATTTCCGACACCATCTCGCGAATCTCTTTCAATGTCAAAACAGACGACGTGAGCGGATCTAAAGCGCATGCCTGGACGACCGTTTCAGGATCTCCAGATTTCGCAGCCAGCACCGCCAGTCTCTGCACATTGATGTTGGTCATGTTCAATGCTGCGCATTGCGGTGGCAAGTCTCCGATAAGCACCTTGTTCAATCCATTCTTATCCGCAAAGATGGGCCCTTCCGCGCAGCATTCTGACGGCAAATTGGCAATCATGCCGTCATTGCGCACGTTGCCATTGAAGCGAAACGTCTTCCCTGTTTCCAACGCTTCGAGAATATACGCGCAATACTCCACACTGCGCGGCGGCAATGCTACGGGTTCGTCTGCGAGCACATTCTGTTCCTTATATTTGTTGGCTACATAGTCGCACCAGGTGTAATAAGCGCCCGATGCACCGCCAAACGACGGTTCATCGCAATACAGCGCCAACGCTTGTTGATTTTTGCGAAACCACGGCACGTATTCAGAGAGATGCCCCGTCGACTCTGTCATGAAATAGCCAAAATGCCGAAAGACCTCTCCCCGCACCTTTTCATTGACGTAAAACGCCGGTTGTTCAAACTTCTCGCGCAGTATAGGGTACAAATCCTCTCCATAATGCGTCAGTTTGGTGAACCAGCCCATATGGTTGATCCCCGCGCAGGTATAGTCAATTTCCTGTTTTGGCACGCCCACATAGCTGGAAATCAGATCCAGCGTCGTCTGCACGCCGTGGCACAGGCCGACAAATTTGATCTTGGTCTCGCCCAACGCCCAACAGATCATCGCCATCGGATTGACATAGTTGAGCAACGTCGCATCCGGGCAAAGTTCCTCCATGTCCCTTGCGACATCCAGTATCACGGGTATGCTGCGCAGAGCGCGAAAAATTCCGCCGGGTCCAAGCGTATCGCCAATGCACTGATCCACGCCGTATCGAAGTGGAATCTTGTAGTCCATTTCGAAAGCCGCCACGCCACCAATCTGAAAGGAGCAGATGACGTAATTTGCGCCTTTTAAAGCTTCTCTTCTGTCGGTGGTCACACTTACTTGCGCTTTCAAGCCATTCGCTGCAATGACGCTGTCGGCATACGCCTTGACTTGCGATGTCTTGGATGTCGATGGCGCCATCAACACAAACTCCGTATCTTCCAAAGCGCTGGTCGCCATGATGTCCAGAATGAGCGTCTTGCAGAACACCACACTGCCTGCGCCGATGATGGCCACTCGTCTCATGGTTATCCCTCCTCACATCAACACTCGCCAAATACCATACAAATTGATTGTAAAGGGGCCAAATGAGACGGGACGAGACACTTTTCGGCCATGTTGGTGTCGTTTTCCGGACCATTTTCCACAACATCATGTTGATTTGATGGTGCCGACCCGTATTGTGACCTCCATATGGGGCCTTGTATACGCTCATTTTGAGACAAAACCCCTCATCAGCAATCATCCAATACGCTCAAGCGGATGCCGCAACCACTCAATTCGCGCGTTGAAGATTGGGCTTACCCCCTCTTAATGAGGAGATAAGCGCGCCAGCAATACAAACGCCGGCCGCTGCCCAAAACACCGTGTGTAATGCCGCGATAAACGGATGAGATGGCACATTGGCAAGCGAAGCTTGCGCGGAAACGCCGGTCAACGCGTGCAGACGAGCGGAAAACAGGGAAACAGACAGCGCAATCCCCAACACCATGCCAATGTTGCGAACAAGCGCGTTCAATCCACCAACCAGCCCGGTTTTTGCGCGCGGCGCCGTGCCCATTAGACTCGAGTTGTTCGGCGATTGGAACATGCCTTGCCCAACGCCGAAGATGGCCAGATGCAAGGCGACAAGCCATACGGCTACGTGTGTTGAGAGCAGCGAAAGGAGAATGAACCCAACCGCATTGAGCGCAAGTCCGCCCGTGGTCAGCACATATGGTCCAATTCTGTCTGACACCCAGCCAGCAAACGGGGCAATGACCGCCATGGCCAAAGGATAAGCCATCATCGTCGTCCCCGTGACCTGCGGACTGACATGCAGGACATCTTCCAAATAAAACGGCATCATCGTATTCGTACAGAACAACGAGATAAAAGACAGCATGGCCGCAAAGCTGGCTGAAGTAAAAATGCGATTTTTGTAAAGAGAAAAATCAATAATTGGGTTTTTGGCCAGACGCTCACGGATGCCAAAGCCAAACAAAAGCAAAATGGCCATTGCCAACCCCAACAAGCTATAGGCGGATGACCAACCCCACACGTCCCCGTTTGACACCGTGTACAAAAGCGCGACGATGCCAACGACAAACAACGCTGATCCAGCGTAGTCAAATCTCCCCGACACGGCGGATTCTGTCGTTCGCTTCGGCAGGAGAAACAAACCAAGCACAAACCCAAGCACGCCAATCGGCACATTGACCCAGAAAATTGATGGCCAACCGAAATAGCCAATCAACACCCCGCCTATTGCAGGGCCAGAGAGCGAACCAAGGGAGACCATGGTACCTGTGATGCCAAACGCGCGCCCACGCTGGTGCACCGGAAATGTCGTGACGACCAACGCTTGGCTGTTCGCCATCAGCAAAGCGGCGCCGATGGCTTGCAAGATGCGCGATCCGATGAGCATCGCAATGGTCCCTGACAATCCACAACACGCCGAGCCTGCGGCAAAAATCAAGAAGCCGATGTTGTACAAGCGGCTGCGGCCAAAGCGATCCGCCAAATTCCCCACCAATGGCAGCATGGCGCAGATGGTCAACAGGTACGCTGTCACCACCCACTGCACCAAGTGCAACGGCACGTGCAGGGACTCCGAAATCGTGGGCAATCCGACGTTCGCGATGCTGCCATCCAATGTTGCCATAAACGTGCCGACAGACACGTTCCCTAATATCCACCATTTCCGCGGATTGCCGTCTTTAGTGCCCAATTGCTTGGGATTCGATGCCAGCATCAAGAAATCTCCTCAAGACACATTTGTTGCTGTATGAGCATGATCCATCGACCTTCGTTCATGGTCGGTTACGCTCGATTGGCAAGCTTGGCGAACTGCTCGTTGACTGCTTTATCGCAAATGCCGCCGTGATAACAAAGCGCCGTCTCCACGTCAAACGTCGCAAACCGCGCAATCGACTTCCAAGCCAGTGGCAAATCTGGCGTAAAGCTTTCATTTGGACCAACAAGTTCACCATCGTTTGCAATGATAGCATCCCCGGTGATGAGCGTCTTGTGCTCTGCGTGGTAGAGGCTGATATGGCCAGGCGTGTGACCAGGCGTAAAGATGACCGTCAATCCACCAACATAGGGGAGCACATCGCCGTCGCCAATCACCGCATCGACCTTGGCGCTAGGAGGCGTCCCTCTGGCGGGATCGTGCTTGATAAGCGGCTTTTCTCCTTCGATATACGGCTTGTCCAGT
Organism: Alicyclobacillus fodiniaquatilis; assembly: GCF_042678105.1. Taxonomy (NCBI): domain Bacteria; kingdom Bacillati; phylum Bacillota; class Bacilli; order Caryophanales; family Alicyclobacillaceae; genus Alicyclobacillus; species Alicyclobacillus fodiniaquatilis. Next base: position 85,478 of record NZ_JBHUCX010000100.1, on the reverse strand, counting down.
TCGTGGGCCAACACTTCAATGGGCCGTTCTGCAGTAGCCAAAATCTCTGGCAAACCACCAATGTGGTCAAAGTCCTGGTGCGTTAAAATGACTTTCGACAAGCGTGCAAAAGGCACACCTACCTGCTCCATTTCCGCGCGGATGGCTGGCAACATACCAGGCATTCCGGTGTCGACGAGAATGACATCCTTGTCGTCCCACAACAGCGCAGGATGTATGACCATCTGATGGTCACCAATCGCCATCGAGAGGTCCAAAGAGGCAATGCCGTTTGCGATTTTTTTCATAGCTATTCATCCCCCACAATCTGATCTTCTCTATCATTGTAGACTTTTGCTGCCCGGATACCAAACGGTGGGCAGACCTCAGCTTATCAGCGTGAAATCCCTATTTCGCAGCCATGCCCGAACGCTGGATGAAGACTCTGACATGCGCTTGAAATGGCGTTTTCGCAAATTGTTCCTCCCACTTGGCATGAGAACCCTTTAATACGTTTAACCAGTAATCTGGATATTGACCACGTATCACTTCACCCAACCCCAATGCGTCGGCATGCAGCTTCTGAAGTTTTTTGACGACCTTCATCTGGCTTTCTGTAAGCGCCTTTGAACCTTCTGCTTCAATTTGATCGATGTCCTTGACTTGATTCACCGAATGACTCCCCGTCCTCTCTTCGATTTGAGACGGTACAACGGTGGATGCTCGAAATGACGGTTGCCCGTTGACCATCAAGCACCGGAGCTTTGTTTTGCGATCCAACGCCTTGAAAGTCACACTATGCTGTGGATCACCCGGCAATGGCAACGCAACCCCATATCCAGATTTATGAATATTTTTAAGTTCCATGTACACGCCAGTTTCAATCGGATCCAGCGTGCCAACCATTCGATCTTTGCGGAAAATGGCCAGTCCTTCCGCTTCAATTTGATCCTTCACTGGCCCAATGACTTTGATAAATGGAAGCACAGGATCCGCGCCTTTGTCTGACAATGTGCTCCAATAGTTGCCCAAAAACACATCTGGCAATTTGCCAAGCGTCACTGCATGATCCAAGGTGCTGACCAAATACAGGGTTGGCACACGTTCCAGTTTGGGTGCAGCTTCCATTGCTTCACTGGCGCTTCCGTCAGATACAATCAACCAACAAAGGCGTCTGATTTCCGCATTTCTTCGGAAAAAGTCCTGGACATCATGCATGCCGACCGACCTTGCAATTTTCTGGTTGACGGTGATCACACGCAATTGGCCGAGAAAGATCTTGTCAGCCAATTGCTGTTGCAACTTGTTCATCGCGTCGTCCACTGTTTTGCCCGTTGTACTGACCACCCAAACGGGGCGTTGAGCATCCCCTCCACCACTTTCACCTGGACCCAACGGAATGCGACCAGGTATGGCTATTTGAGCTGTAAGCCGATAACCGCGCAGATCGCTCTTCGCGTTTGGACCTGTGATGCTTGATGGCGGATCGCCGTCAATCGGATCGATCGCCATGCCAAGAATCGTACCTCTATCCTCAATCTCCAATCGATCCCAGCAACCTGTGAGCAACGGGAAGACAATGAGACAAATCGATAAGAACAACCACTTTTGTTTTTTTGCAAACAAGCGATGGAAACACCATCTGAGTTTGAGCGCGGGTTTGAAACTTTCAGGGAACATTTCACCACGACCTATAAGGGGACTTTTGAAAGTATGGTGACCGGAATGATGAGGAATCATTCCCCTGCGAAAAGAACTTTCTATGCAAAAAGCGCCCTCACGCTGAGTGAAGACGCTATATCAGTTGGCGAATGAACGGCGGTTATATTGTTTCAGCGCCGCTTATCAAAAGGTCGACAGTGGCTCTGCCGCAATGAGATACGACGTGATTTCCGCTTTCGTCGGAATGGAATCTTGCGCGCCATGACGGGATACTGTTATCGCGGAGGCAGCGGAGGCGAATCGCAATGCCTTATCCGTTTCGTTACCAGAGGAACGATATGCAACGAATGCTCCGATAAAGGTATCTCCGGCAGCAGTCGTATCGACGGCCTGTGTTGGAAACGCGGGTGTATAGATGACGCTTTGCGCCGTATCTGCATAAAGCGCACCCTTCTCGCCAAGCGTGACAATCACTTCTCTTACCCCTCTTTGCAGCAACACATCCGCTGCGAGCTTGGCATCATCCGGGTTTTTCACAGGCACGCCAGTAATGACGGCGGCTTCCGTTTCATTGAGAATCATGACATCAATGGATGCGTATGCTTCGTTGGGCAAAAGAACCGCGGGCGCGGGGTTGAAAAAGACCCGCACACCGCGCTGATGGGCCACTTTCATGGCAAAACAGCTGGTTTCGAGTGGAATTTCGTTTTGCAAAATGATGGCGTCCGCGTCCTGCAAGGTGGTTTTCAGGCCATGCAGATCTTCAGTTGACAGCGCTTGGTTCGCCCCCGCTGATAGGATGATGTGATTTTCCCCTTGTTTGCCGACTGTGATGAACGCAATGCCCGACATCCCTGCTTTGCGGATGATGTTGTCCGTCTCAAGGCCGATATTTTTCATATGGTTCACCAAAGTGCTTCCCATCTCATCGTCTCCAACGGCCGCAACCAGTTGAACACGCCCCCCTGCGCGATGGGCGGCAACCGCTTGATTGGCTCCTTTTCCCCCCGTATGATATTGCGTATCCACAGCGTGAACAGTCTCTCCCAATTTGGGATGCTCCTGCACCTGATTGACGATATCCATATTGATGCTGCCAACGACGACAATCTTGGCCAAAACGTTCATCCTCCCCTGCTTCAAACGACGAAGACACCGTGCGCAATTGTGGCGTTTCCGACAAAAGCCCGTGCGAAAGACAACTCTTGTCGGCCATCATGGGATGAATCACTCACAATCCCTTTACACTAAATTTTTGATAGTGTGTATGGCTGCCGTGGGCGTTTGAAAAGCCAATTTGCCCATTCAAATACGGCTGTTCCTCATCGACATAGTCAAGAATAGGACGACCATTGACGCGAATGATAAACCGATTTGCGACAGCATCCACTGCAATGACATATCTCTCGCCCAGATTCCACGAAAAATCCGCACAAACCAACGTTCGATAGCCATTTTCATTTTTGTACAACGCGACCTTGCCATCCGGCGCAAGGCCAACCGCATACGAACGGATCGCGCCTTGCACGCGAAATTGAATGTTGTGGTATTCACCATGTTTAGGAATCACTGCCGCTTCAAACTGAACATCTGCCCAGTCCAAACGACCCGTGTATATCTCAGCAGGTTCTCCACAGTAGCTGCCGCTCAACTGCCCGTCTTCCAATGTCCATAATCCGCGCAGATAAGTAAACTGGCTGACCTCTTTGTGGCCCCCCGTCCAAACCTCTAAACGTTCGCTCGCAAAATCAATTTCATAATCCGGGGCGCCTCTGAAACCAAAGCTGTCCACATAGGAAACCAAAGCAGCGTCCTCAGCAGCTGCCGGGAGCCACTCAATCCCCGCTTCCTGTAGACAAACATTGCGCATAGATGGAATCTCGTAGACGAGATCGATCCACTTGCCCGGCGTCAGCTCGACTTTTTGCGAATAGTGCCTCACGTTGCCGTTTCGATCTTTGACATACAGCCTCGCTTCAACTTTCCCCCCTGCAGATGCCGGGATCATCACCTTTGCCGCGATGCTTTGCCCTGGATACAAAATCGGGGAAAAGCTGGGGTCATAGCGACTGTCATTAAAATCTTCAGGGCTATAGTAAGTTTGATGATAAGCTCGGAAGCCGCATCCACCACGCGCTTTATCAAATGTGACCTTGAGCGAACGCGTGCCTGTAGCAGAGATGCCAGTGGAATTTTCCACTGTTGCGTTCACTTGCCAATCGGCGTCGCTGTCACAACGGAAAGCGTGCGTTGACCCCGGATACTCGAAATGGAAATAAATCCCACGATAATTCAATATGGACGCCCATCGCTCTGGCAGCGCTTGTCCCGCAATGAGGTAGCCGAATCGCGCTATGTAGGACGCACACCAAGGGATATCGAGAATGTTTAGGGAACCAAGCACGGTTGAGCAGCAAAGGAAATCCTGAATGGGTTCCCGCCAGGACATGCCAATCCCGTCGATCCCGTTTCGCACCCCCATTATTGTCCCCACGTTGCCCACATTGCAATCGGTGTCCCAGCCACACATATTACAAATGTTGATGGCGTTTGCAAAATCACCTTTGCTGTACAACAGCGCCAAGACGATGACCGCTGAGTTGGGAATGATGTGGCATGCCCCTGGATAGCGATCATACCCAAAGTTCTCATAGACGAATTGGAAACAATCTCGCCAATTGTCTGGGTGATGGTCATAGTAGTCCAGCACAGCTCGGACCATCCGCGTGTATTCACAGTCGTCTGGAATCACGGATAACCCAGCATCGATAATCGCACTGATGTCCGGCTCGACAAACGCCGCGGCAATACAAGCCGCAATAAACATCCCGCCGTATTTTCCATTTCCATCGTGGGACACGCTCGAGATCTTTTCCGCATATTCTGCTGCCAACGTTGGATTCCCGGGCGCGATCAATCCCCATACATCGATAAAAATCTGCCCGCCAATTTGCTCTGCGACCGTTTTGCCGTTCTGTACAATCGATCCAGACTGTGGCGCAGAAATGCCATTCTTCAAATTGAGATAGGCTGTATGTTCTGTGGAAACTCCATATCCGCCCCACCAGAAAAAGCCGTGCCCATCCGGAACATAGTTGAGCCATGTCAACCCCATTTGCTCTGTGGTGATGGCGCTCGTGTGCGTGTAATCTTCCAGTGCGCGAAGAAATACCAATGGTCCGTTTGTGTCATCATCTGCGGCAAAATTTTTAAAATCATACAGATAATCCGTGATTTCACCGAATGTTTTCTGTAAACGTTCATAGGACCATCCTTCCACGTTGCCGCCGTGTCGGACACCGATGACTTTCCCCAGCCATCCGGCATATACGCGTTCGACATAATCGCTCGGAACAGGCACTTTGTTGTTGCGCTTGAATTGAGTGGCGATTTGTTCCATATACACACTCCTCATTGTCTAAATAAATAAAAAATTAAACGCAGGGACATTGTCGCTTGCCGAATTCATCCTGCAGCTCGTGTGATGATAAAAAAGCCTCTCATCCACGAAGAGAAACCTAGAAAACCATATGCAATCAGCATACAGTAAATCACCTGTCGATATTGCTTATCGTTTTCCTTCCCTATCTTTTTATCAAGGCTTGTGAAAGAAGAAAGAGGAGCCGCCACATGACGGTTCCTCTTTTCATGTCCCACTACAAAGAAAAGGTATCCCGTGACACACATTCCTACCGCTCCGTACTCCTACCCAAAAGGGACTCACCGCGTATCGACGCATGCAACGGTTTTGCAGAGCTGGCAATCGGCAACAGACGCACAGGATTTTCTACGGAACTTGCAGCAGTCCCGTGATGAGCCAAATCAAGACCCATTTCTTCCTCTGCTTGGCTGACACGAAGCGGGACCAGCAACCCAATTGCTTTTAATGTCACGAAAGTCATGGAAATGCCCCACAAGCTGACGACAACCGTGCCCACAAACTGTGCCAGCAACAAATGCCAGTGCCCTGTTGTGAATAACCCGCCCTTTATCGCGAAGAGACCCACCATCAGTGTCCCGAACATACCGCACACACCGTGCACCGGAACGGCACCAACGGGATCGTCAATGCGCAGGCGTTCGAGCCAGTTGGTCCCGGCAATCATCAAAACGCCGCTTGCTGCACCAATCAACAAAGCTGCCCATGGCCCCACAAACGCGCAACCCGCTGTGATGCTGACAAGGCCTGCCAGCACGCCATTGATGGTCGCGCCAATATCCGCCCGATCATGTCGGAACAAGGTGTAGAGCATGGCGCTGCCGCCGCCTGCGACGGACGCGAGCATCGTATTCATTGCAATTGGGGCAATGTCTGTTGCTTCTGCATTCAGCGTGCTTCCTGCGTTAAACCCAAACCAGCCGAACCAGAGCACAAACGTTCCTATGGCGGCCAAAGGCAGATTGCTTGGCGCGAACGCGGTCTCGCGTCCCTTTGCGTCAAATCGGCCAATGCGCGCCCCAACCATCTGCGCGCCCACGAGCGCGGAAAAGCCTGCCATTGCATGAATCACCGTAGAACCTGCAAAATCCTCCATGCCGAGCCGCGCTAACCATCCGTTCTGCCCCCACACCCAATGACCAGAAATGGGATAAATGACGGCTGTCATGGCAATGACATAGAGCAGATATGCTTTGAAATTCATGCGTTCAGCGACTGCGCCACTGACAATACTGACGGCCGCCACTGCAAATGCGGCTTGGAACAGCCAATAGGCCGCATGCGGAATCGTCGCGGGCAAGTGCGACAAATGCCCAGACAACGCAAACCCCGATAAGCCAATCAAGCCGTGCGCGTCTTTGCCGAACATCAAGCCAAAGCCTACAACGAAGAATGCCAGTACACCAAATATTAAGTCAACGAGAACCTTCATAATGATGGAAACCTGATTTTTTTGACGAATAAACCCAGCCTCTAAAAGGGCAAACCCGCCTTCCATGAAGAAAACCATCGATGCTGTCAGCACGGTCCATACCGTGTTCAGGCCGAGCGTCAGTATCGCATTGGACATGTATATCGCCACCGATAATTGTTTTTCTTAATTATTCAACGAATTTCGGCAGCGAACAACACGATTTGTAAGCATTCCTGACATGAACCCGATATGTAACCGCATTCATTTTGTTGGTAACTTTAGGACAGGTGCTGGGTCGAGATCGACAGCTGTTTTTTTGATTGGCTTTTACATGACAGAGCCTGTCTCAAACACTGGACTGTCGCCAAAGGACACACTCAACGTTTTCGGCTCATGCAATTCAAATAAAATCAACTCATTTTCCCCGCGACGCAACTTTGGTCCTGGCACATACAGCGTCTGTTGCGGGCCAATGTGCCAATATCGGCCGAGGTTAAAGCCGTTGATGTACGCCACGCCTTTCGACCAGCCGCACGTGTCCAGGAATGTGTCTGCAGGATGGTCCACTTCGAACACACCGCGATAGAATGTCGGCAGTGTCGCCACTTCTGCTTTAGGCGCAAATTGGAGACCAGACAGATCATTGAGTGGCAGCGGATGGATGCGCCAGTCAAAGAGAAACTGTTGCCCGAACCGCACGCCTTCCGTAATTCCCTTGCTATCCCGCAAATGGGGACCATAGTTTACCCGCCCCATGTTCTCGACCAGAATGCTGACCGTGACGCCGGCAGACGGAACGGCAAATCGGACGGCGGCTTCGCGATTCCAGCGTTCAATGACACCTTGATACACCCCATCGACAAACACCAATGCCCTGTCATGTACATCCTGTATGACGAGTTCACTTTCACTCCGTGGTCCAGAAATGTGTGTGGTGTACAAGATGAAGCCATAGTTCTGGCCCAATCGTTCCATCGTCTCTGGGTATGCGCACTGGACCGCCGTCGACAACACCGGCAGAGATGTCAACAGCGGCGCCTGCTCTGTCATCTGTACCGTGCCGAATCCCTTCTTTGGGATCGGCTTTGGCAGCGTGATCGGCTCCAAATCCATGTACTCCGCCAACACCTCGCGCACAGCGAAGAACTTGTCTGTCGGTGCGCCCGACTCATCGAGCAATGAATCGTAATCATAGCTGGTGGTTGTCGGCTCATATTTATCCGAGTAATTCGCGCCATTGTAGAAACCGAAGTTCGTTCCCCCGTGGAACATGTAAAAATTCACGGACGCATCGTTTTCCATCATCTCGCGCACGACGGCAGCGACATCCGCAGCATCCCGCGTGTGATGCGTTTCGCCCCAATGATCAAACCAGCCATTCCAAAATTCCATACACATCAGTGGATCGTCAGGTTGATATTCTTTGAGTTTCTGAAACGCCGCTTTCGCATGGGAGCCGAAATTGACCGTCTCCAGCACCCCTGGTAACATCCCGCCTTGCAACATAAAGTCACCGGGGCCGTCAGACGTAAACAACTGCACATCGATGCCATGGCTGACGATGGAGGTTTTTAAGTGTTCAAGGTATGCCTTGTCATTCCCGTAACTGCCGTATTCGTTCTCGATTTGCATGGCGATGATCGGCCCGCCCTGCGTGCACAACAGCGGTTGTAACAACGGCATGAGCACGTCGTAGTATGCATCCACTTTGGCCAAAAATGGCGGATAAGCACACCGTAAGCGCATCGACGGCTCCGCAAGCAACCACGCCGGGATTCCACCGAATTCCCATTCCGCGCAGATGTACGGGCTGGGGCGCACGATGACGTATAGCCCAAGCTCCTGTGCCGTTGTGATAAATTTGACGAGGTCTGCGCCTCCTTCAAAGCAAAACGCCCCTGGCTCTGGTTCGTGCACATTCCAAGCGATGTAGGTCTCCACTGTATTGAACCCACACGCCTTCAATTTCTCAAGTCGATCACGCCAGTATTCTGGCACCACCCGAAAATAGTGGATGGCGCCGGAGATGATGCGAATTGGCTGGCCGTTTAGCACAAATTTGTTCCCTTCGGTATGAAATGGCTGCACGGTCGTTCCCCCTCGAAGAAACTTCACTATCAATCGGTGCGCAACGGCAACCAGGCCAATACATCCTGTATCTTGGCATCCCAATATCCCCACTCGTGCTGGCCAGGCTCTTCCTGATAGGTGAAATCAAGGCTAGTCTCTTCACACCGTTGTTTGAACGTCTGGTTGTCTTCATACAAAAAGTCTTCAGTGCCGCAACATTGGAACAACTTGGGTTTGGGACCATCGGACACATCCACCTGCTTCAACAAATACAAGAGATCATCTTCCGTGCCAGCAATGTCTCTGTCACCAAAAATCAAACGGTGATCCGGAATCAGAGAATCGGCTTTGGCCATATGCAATGCGCCCGATAGACTGGCCGCGGCGGCAAACTTGTCAGGATGGCGCAGCGCCAGCTTGAACGCGCCGTATCCACCCATGGACAGCCCTGCTACAAAATTGTCCGCTCGCTTTGCAGACAAATGGAAAAAAGATTGAGCAATACTCGGCAACTCCTCGCTGATAAACGTCCAATACTTGCCGCCGAATTCCATATCCGCGTAGAAACTGCGATGCACTTGCGGCATGACCACAGCCAACCCCAGTGAAGCGACATACCGTTCAATCGATGTTCTCCGCAGCCAAATGGTGTCATCGTCGGAAAGGCCATGGAGCAGATAGAGTGTCGGATGCTTGGTGCCCCGCGTTACATTGTCCATGCCAATCTGTGTAGATGTCTGCTGCGGCAAGATGACGGTCATCGACATACTCAATCCCAATGATTCCGAAAAAAAGTTACATGTCACAAGCGCCATGGCAATTGCCTCCTCAAAGTCTGCATTTTCAGACGAAAAAACACTTGAAATTTCATAAAACCATACTTTATGGCAAAGACCGAGACGGACGTCGCCACAACTGCTTTTGTCACAGCTAAAGCCAATTCTATCAAATAGAATTGGCCCTGGGGTTATATTCAAATTATTCCGTCCATTTTATCTACGCTCTGATACGCCGCTGACCCAACTCTTGCGCTTTACTGATTTCTACTGCTTCATCGTAGCGAATAGGGACGACTTGATTTGATTTGAAATACTTCAAAACCCGATAATCCATAAACAGCTTTCTTTCCATATCACGCGACGTAGCCACCACATCACCTTCATACCCTGCGTGACCAAGCGCTCTCATTTCTTCGGTATCGTAAGCCGGGTGACCGATGACAACATACTGACCCGAAGGGGCCGCAGAGATCGTGTTGATAAAATGCTCTACGTTCATCGCATCATGCTGCACGATTTTGGGTAGTTCACGTTGATAATGACGGTGGTTTAACAACCCCTCTGCTTGGCACCAAGCGTCAAAAATTGATGAAAATCCTTCAATTGCATTGCCAAAAAACATATGTTCATCGGCGTACGCAATCGCGAATCCGAGTTCCCTCAGCCGATTCAATTGTGCGGTCATTTCAGCGAAAACTTCGTCTACCTTCACGCCACGCGCTTTCAGCGCTGACACCGTTGGAGAGAAAAACCCCGACTCATCTACCAATGTGCTTACACGCTCCACAGGTAGAACTGACCCCCACTTGATGTTGTCCCACTCCGCATTCATCGTCAAGTGCACGCCAAAACACACATCATGCAGATCTTCAAACATCCGTGCGGCCTCTTCGATCGCGCTGCACGTTGCCATGAGAGAAATGTTTTTCACGATTCCCTTTTGACACGCTTCATATATCGCAATGTTTGCTGTATGGTTACTTCCACCATCATCTGCTCGCGTAATCAAATGGATCTCTTTACTCATTCTAGACCACCCCATCCAATGACTGTCATACACCCTGCGTCACTTTGCCATATTTGGGATTGATGACGCGAAATAGCGTGATTACATCCATACAATGGCGTCTCGGATGATACTCTATGATTCCGCTTTCATCTCCTAAAAACCAAGAGACCGGTACAGCCCTGAAAGCCTCCATTTCACAACAGACAGCAAGAATTTTGCTTTTAAACTCACCCCCCTCAAGCGCTAGTCACCGCTCCTCTAACTGCCCATCTGTTTTTTTCTTGCTCCACAGCTTTCTCGAATCACCAATTTCGTTGGTACAGTGACCTGCAGTGGACAATGTTCTCTGATGACACCGCCAACGAGCATGTTTACGGCAATGCTGCCCATCGCCTGTGTTGGAACGTGAACAGTGGTCAGCGGCGGATTGGTGAATCTCGCCAACTCGTTGTCGTTGCAACTTACAATCGCAATGTCTTCAGGAACGCGAAGACCAGCCTCTGAAAGCGCGCGCATCGCGCCAAGCGCCATAGGATCACTGGCCACAAACAGCGCTGTTGGCAGACAACGTTCAGCTATCAGGTCATTCACCAACTCGTACCCGCTGTGAATCGACCAATCTCCTGAAGCGCGAAGTAACTTGTCATCAAAACCAGCTTCCTTTTCTATATACTTTCGGTACGCCAGTTCACGTGGATCCTCTGGTCTGTACCCCCCGATATAGCCAATTCGCGTATGCCCCAGTGATGTCAAATGTTTCAATGCTTTTTCTGTTCCATGTTCGAAATCGACCACAATCGAATCGTAACGTTCGGGGTTCGGCGACCCGTCCAAAAATAACACTCGAATGTCGCGATCCATAAAATATTGTTCGGCTTCTCCATTTCCACCTATGACAATCACGGCATCAAAATTCATGAAACTTGCATAAGATTTCACAGCATCTTTCCATTGAATCGAGACTGAACCACCATGTGCGTGAATTTCTTGCTCTATACTTTGTCGAATCGAGAGGTAGTAAGGGTCAGTGCTCTCTGCATGTTCGTTTCTAAATGCCACAATACCAATTCTCGGTGTGCCTGGATGGCCATCGTTGTTCCGCCGAGGGCGGATCTGATAATTCAATTGTTCTAATGCTTTAAGCACTCTCTCTCTTGTTTCAGATGCGATGGATACTCCTTGCCCACCCCTGATTACTCTGGACACTGTAGCTTGCGATACTTGCGCGTATTCAGCGACATCTTTCAAAGTAGCCATGCGTCATCTCCTGAAAAATCAATGAAAAATACCGATATTTTTCATTATTAATGTGCATTATATTCAGTCATTTTTTCACTGTCAACACGTATAGCAGATATATTTTCCAAACAATTTTCGTCATCATTTTGCATGAAGTTTCAAAAGCGTATTTTCAACGCTCACTTGTCTCGAATTTGATACAGCGGCTTTTTTGACGTGGTGTTGATAAATTGTTTAATTGTTAAAGTATTTTTGTTGACGAACATTGATTTATAAGATATAAATTATAGTGACTAAAATATTTAACAATAAAACTTATAGCATACTAAACAAATGAGGAGGAATAAATATGGGTATGGCGCAAAGCGCACGCATGCCTCAATCATCACAAACAACAAACCAAATAACAGGTCAAAGAAAATGGTGGGCACTCGCCACAGTGCTCTTAACCATGTTTTTCTCATCGATGGATTCAACTGTCGTATCGACGGCAATGCCGACCATTATTGGTGATTTAAAGGGACTTAGTTTGTATGCGTGGGTCACTGCGGCGTACATGATGGGTTCTGCAGTCACAATCCCCATCTATGGCAAGTTGTCAGATGTATTTGGGCGTAAACCGTTTTATTTGATAGGGCTTATCTTGTTCGCACTCGGATCAGCCATTTCAGGACAAGCGCATACCATGATGGAACTGGTCATTGCGCGGGGATTTCAAGGGATTGGCGCAGGCGCCATGCAAAGTATGCCGCGCGCAACCATCGGTGATATCTTCAGCCCAAAAGAGCGCAGTAAATGGATGGGTGTCATGATGGCGACATTTGGGATTTCCAGTATCATTGGTCCGGCACTTGGCGGGTGGATTACCGATTCGTTTTCCTGGCGCTGGGTGTTTTATATTAACTTGCCGTTTGCAGCGCTCGCAATCATTGGTGTCGTCGCCACTTTGCCCAAAGTTCGCTCTGAGCAAAAGGTCAAGGTAGATTGGCTAGGTTCTGTGATTATGATCGTTGGACTGATTCCAATTCTGCTTGGCTTTACTTGGGCGGGCACAAAATATGCGTGGGGTTCACCGATTGAACTCACAATGTTTATCGGTGGTGCGATTGTTCTTGCACTGTTTGTTCTCTGGGAACGGAAAGCTGCTGATCCATTGCTTGCTCCTGCACTGTTCAAAAATCGAATCTTTAGCACATCACTCATATTAGGCGTCTTGGTTGGAATGACCATGTACGGGAGCCTCATGTTTTTGCCGATTTATGTGCAAGGTGTCATTGGTCTCAGTGCGCAAAGCAGCGGTTGGGTGATGTCTCCAATGATGATCGGATTTATAGCCGGAAGTATGATATCTGGGCAAATCATGTCGCGAACAGGTCGATATAAGATACTAGCCGTGTTTAGCGGTGCCGTCCTTGCGGTTGGATCACTTTTGTTGAATCAAATGAATGTCCATACAACGTGGACAACCGTTGTCATCAATATGGTTGTTTTGGGACTTGGCATTGGTTCATTGATGCCACTCATGAACATGGCGGTACAAAATGCGTTCCCATACAAAATGATGGGCACCGTGAATTCAACGCAGCAGTTTGTTCAATCGATAGGTGGCGTTGTGGCTTTACCGATTTTCGGTTCGATTCTTGACAAAGCATTCACGAACAAGTTGAATGCAACGATGCCAACTTCACTTGGCGCATTCAAACATCAATTGACTGCGATGAATCCACAAACGCTGTTGACGCCTCAAGCGCAGCAAGCGTTGGCAAAAACGTTTACCAAGTTCGGTGCAGCTGGCCATCAAATGTACCTTCAATTGATGGATTCAGTGAAAGTTTCGCTGACATTTGGCATTCAGCACTTGTTTGAGGTCGGGCTGGTATTCGCCATCCTCTGCTTTATTGGCACTTTCTTCTTGCCGGAAATGAAGCTTAAGGGGCAGGAATACTTCAAAGCGGATGGTTCAACAGAGGATGATATATGAAGCTAGCGGCATAACAGGGATTGGAATCAATGTGTTTTCACAATGCTTTGAACTCAATTGGTTGGGGAATGAGATGCGCTAAGGTGTCCCATTCCCCAACCCGCAAACGCAATTTCGCAGCAGCACAGTAAGATACCGTTCAACTAAAATTCCATCACGACTTGCAAGCTTGGCTCTGCCCCCCGATGCAAGCGGTCAAACGCCTGTGCGACTTGGTCAAGTTGAACACGGTGCGTGATAAGCGACTTCAGGTCAATTTGCCCAGTCTGCTGCAGTTTCATGATGGTCTGCTCCATCCTGATTCGATCCCACCGATAGGTCAGATGGGGCGCAAGGCCATTGATTTGCGATCCGACGATGTTGATGCGATTGTGATGAAATTCCTCGCCAAGAAACAGGCCATCTGCGCTGCCAGGCATAAATCCAGAGCAGACAACCCGGCCTGAATAGGCAACAGCGCGAATGGCCTCATGCAACGCCGCGGATACCCCGCTGATCTCGATACAGATGTCAGCCCCACGCCCTTCTGTCATTTGTTTGATCTCGCGCGCGACATCGCAGTTTCGCGAATTCAAGGCGATGTCTGCGCCGAACCGACAGGATTGTGCCAAACGCCAATCGTCGAGATCGACCGCAATGACCGTTGCCCCATTCTGTTTCGCCAGTTGGGCAACAATCTGACCTGGAACGCCTTGCCCGAAAATCGCCACCGTCTCGCCAATATGGATATCGGCGTCCAGGATGGCATTGAGCCCAATCGCGCCCATTTGGGCAAAGATGCCGCAGATGGGGTCAAGTTCCTTTGGCAGTCGGTGCACTTTCGCATAATCCTCTGTCACTGTGTGTGATGAACGATGGCCCCAGGCGCCATAGACCACATCTCCAATGTGGATCTCCTGTACGGCAGAACCTAACTCCGCAACGACACCGACCTCTTCGTACCCCACGCCGCCCGGAACCGGATAGCGCATGGATGGTTCTGCGGATGGTTCAAAAATATGCAGTTCGGCATTCCATTTCTTCTTGCTGAAAGGATTGTTGCCGCGATACACGGTCAATTCGGTGCCAGCGCTGATGCCGGAATATTGCGTCTTGATGCGCACCTGATTTGACTGAAGCGGCGCTTCTGCAAAATCCTCGATCTCGATCTCAAAAGGCTTGCGAATCGTCACCATTTTTCCCATTCCCACACCTCCATGTTTGCCAGTGGCCTGCGCCCTTAGTTTTCTTGAAATGTCTCGCGAATGTCTGGCCAATGCAGCCATTTATCGATCAATGGCGCTCGCCAATCCTTCGCTCTATTCACGTGATCCAACCTAAAGAAACACGCATACCTGATTTGATGCGCAAAATTGGGCCCCGCCGCATGTACAAGCTGGTAATGGCATAAAATCAGATCCCCTGCCTTGCCCGTGATCTGAACAGGTTCCGGCAACGGAACGTTGGGAGAATGGTGCTGCGTTTGAAACGCTGTCTCCGTCAGCAAAATATCTGGACCGTGATCGCGAAAATACTGTTCATATTGTCGATGTGTACCTGGATATACAGTAAAGTTGCCGGCGTATGACTCCGTTACATCGGACAGCAATATCCCTGCAAGCGCGGTGAAGTTTTGAACGATGCCGTCCTTCAATCGCAAAACGCCGTCTAGGTGAGCGCCGAAGTGACCCGGCCCATGCTCTGTACTTGGGAAACGCAGGGCAATCTGTCCATGATTCACCGGGCAAATATCCCCACGGCCAATCAGAGACTGTGCAATCTCCCAAGCTGGTGTCTTATTGAGGAGATCCGTGATCACAGGCGTTGTTTCCAGTTCTCTACAATAATTTGCACCAGTATGTTCAGCGTCAATGCCCTGGCCGATGGAATGATTGATGGCCTTGAGCGCATCGCGGATCATGAACGCTGGCACTACACCAGGCACGCTGACATACCCCTGCTCATAAAACATTCGTTTTTGCTCATAGCTTAATTGCACTATGCTAACCCCTTTCCGCGCTCTAGCAATCACCTGCGCCTTAGAGCAAGCCTGCTTCCTTCAAATTCAAGTAGCTGACTTGAATGGTTTCGAATGCTGTCAGGTTGCGGAGTCGGTCCTGTTCGACGACCATCCACTCCACACCGGTTTCCATCGCAGTGCGAATGGCGTCTTGTATGTTCACAATTCCGGTTCCAACCGCCGTGAACTGTGCCGGGGCATGCAAACTCCTTAAATCTTTCACATGAATGGCAGGCACACGACCCGCCATTTTCTTTAATACATGAATCGGATCTCCCCCGCCAAACGTGACCCAGGCAATATCCACTTCAAAATACACATGGTCTGGATTGGTGTACTCAGCAAGAATGTCCAAGGCGCAAACACCGTTGAATGAACTGTTGAATTCGTGATCGTGATTGTGATAGCAAAGCTTGAGTCCTTCGGCAGCCAACCTGGCCCCCGCCACATTGTAAAGTTCTGCGTCCCTGAGCAACTGTTCCTTGGACTCACAGGGCCCCCACCATACCGTGACACGGGAAGTTTTCAGTGCAACCGCATTTTTGATCAAACGGTCAAGATCATTTTGCAACTGCTCACGGCTGGCGCTCACGGTCAAGACTTGCAATCCCAATTGATGAAACCGCTTTAGGTTCGCAGAGACGTCCCCTTCTAAAAGATGTTCTCCCCCTTCGATTCCCTGGTACCCAATATGCGCGACCTTGTGCATCGTGCCCCAAAAATCTTGCTTTGCCTCTTCATGAACGATCCCGATCAGACCCAGTTTTAAATTTGCCATCATGGATTCCCCCACTTCGCATGATATCTACATCAGAAGCGATGATTTTCGAGCATGGTCACAAATGGGTTGTCGGTCACTCCCTGCAACGGAAGCGCCACACGCGCGTGCCGTCGAACGGATTCATAGAAAGCAAAAATCACTTCACTGGCTCGCAACGCCTTCTTGTAGGACAACTCTGGCTCTATACCTGCTTCCAAAGCATCCACCGCATCGCCAACGACACCGACCATATGATTGTCCACTCCTTCTGCCAAAACCGGCAGTTGCCAGGCGGGA
The DNA here is from genome assembly GCF_042678105.1 of Alicyclobacillus fodiniaquatilis. Lineage (NCBI taxonomy): Bacteria > Bacillati > Bacillota > Bacilli > Caryophanales > Alicyclobacillaceae > Alicyclobacillus > Alicyclobacillus fodiniaquatilis. The sequence continues at coordinate 68,850 of NZ_JBHUCX010000100.1, read as the reverse complement.
TCGTCATATACCCTCGCTTCTAAGCACTTTCCATCCCAATCCACCGCGAAAAATCCCTTGCTGCCGTGGACCCTCACGCCGCCCCATATGTCCATATCAGGTCCACCGACTTGAATGTGCGCGCGAATGCCATTCTCAAACACCAATGTCCCCGCTGCCATCCCCTCTGCACTGACACCAAACCAGTTGAGCGGCTCACTGGCATCCACTGCCCCCAGTACCCATTTGACGGGTGTTTCATCGACAAAACTGAGCGCCTGATCTATCGTGTGTGTGCCGCAATCAAGTAGATTCGGCGGTGAATAGAGCTCCATGCGTTGAATTTCGCCAAAAACGCCCTCGCTGATCAATTTTCTCGCCAACTGATTTCCTTTTGCAAAACGGCGTTGGTGACAAAATGTCAGTTGACAGTTGGTTTCCTGTGCAATGTTGGCAATTTCCAGACATTCTCCCCATGTCGGCGCCATCGGCTTCTCGGAAATCACCGCCTTTACCCCCGCCTGTGCACTGTCCCGAAAGACTGGCAGATGAAGCGGCGTCCACAAACTGGTGACGACAATGTCCGGCGCTTCTTGCTTCAGCATATCGTGATGATCCCGATATACCTTGGCGTTGAGCCCTAAATCTCGATTTAACGATTCAGCTGCCTGCTCGTTTACATCGGACAAGGCAACGATTTGACAACGTGACTCCGCTTGAATTCCAGCAGCGTGCTCACGTCCGCGATGACCGCAACCCACGACAGCTACTCGATATATGCGCGCCATGTATAGTCCACCTTTCTTTCTCAAAACTCATGCAACGTATGGAATGGTCAACGGGCCAAATGGCAGCACAGCCACCGACATATCGTCTCCGTACTGCTCAGCCAGTGCTTGAAGCGTGTCAGAAATATCGTGTGTTGGCTGCAACATGGCTCGTCTCACAACGTCATCCTCCAGTTGCGAATATAGATAAATATCAGCCCAAGTAAGAATCGTCGCCTGTTTCTGCACCTGCCATTGATCATCCATTTGGAATGATGGATCTTGAATGAGCTGCAACAGTTCCTCCGGTGTGCGCCTCATCTGTAGAATCTTCGCATAATTCCCGTGCGAAGGAATGCCGTCCAAGCATTCGCTCGCACAGATGATCACGCCGCCCTGCCGCACGATCTTTTGTGCCGCACTCATGCCCTTTACGGCTTGATACAGATTCTGGTCTAACGGGTAGCCGGAGTTGGATGTGATGACGACATCGTATCGTTTTGCACATGCGACCATGCTGTGTTCCTTGACATAGGCACAGCCTTGCGCGTGTCCTTCAAACAAATCACCAGCAAACACCTGCGTGATTTCCTTCTGCCCATTCAGGGTGACATTGACCATAAAATGCGGCATACACATGCGATTCACTTCTCCAGCCATCTGCTGCAATGGATTGTCCTCGATATTGCCCCAAGTGGAGCGCGGGTCGCCAATCATGCGCGCATTGTGGAACGTGCGGATGGTCTCAATCCCGGCAATCCCCGGCATGATGCCTTTGGGTCCCCCAGAAAACCCTGCAAAAAAATGCGGCTCGATGAAACCAATCACAATGCGAAAATCCGCTTCCACATAGGCCCGATTTAAATAGACATCACAGCCAAACTGGCTGCGTCCGACATATGCCAACTCCTCCGGCGTGTTGCAATGGTGATTGATGACGCTTACATGATCTACGACCCACTCGCCGAGCATATGCACAAATTCATCCCGCGTCTGATCACGATGCGTTCCCGTCCCGTTGACAATGACAATCTGATCTAGCGGGACGTGTTGCAATTCTTCGAGAATCCAAGGCACCAGTTTGTGATTCGGGGTGGGCCGCGTAATGTCGCTGATCACAATCGCCACCTTATCGGTCGCTTTGACCGCCTCGCGCAACGGCGTGGCATGAATCGGATGACGAAGCGCGTCTATCACTACGGCGTGATCGTTTACCAGCCCTGGCAGTGCGCGAGGTTGCAGGATGTCTGCGGTATCTGGCACATCAATCGTCAAGGCGCCTTTCCCGTATAAAAGTGAAGTCTGCAAAGCATCATCTCCCTGTGACGATATGGTCCAAGCGTAAAAATCAATCTTCACTTGCGTCAACGGTGTCTATTTGCGCGACCCTCACCTGACATTGCTTGAGCGCATTGACATGTTGGGCATCTATTTTTGAGTCGGTCACAATCATGGTAATCCGTTCTAAACCACATATGTTTGTAAAACTCTGAAAATCAAACTTGCTGTGATCGACAAGCAAATAACATTCATCGGCAATTTCAATCATCTTCCGTTTGACGATGGCTTGCTGCTCATTGGATTCGGTCGGCCCATGCTTTAAGTGCAGACCTTTACACGAGATAAAGGCTTTGCTCACGTGATACATGTCCAATGATCTTTCAGCGAGCGGGCCGACAAAAGACATCGAGCGAGGCGCAAGATCACCACCAATGGCGATGACGGCAATTTTCTCTTTATCGGCCAGCTCTGTAATCACTTTGACCGAATTTGTGAGAATGGTCATGGGTATATTCGGCATGCTGCGCGCCATAAACCAAGCTGTGGAGCTGGTGTCCAGTATGATCTGATCCCCAGGGGAAATCAATTTGATGGCTTCTGCAGCGATTTCCATCTTTTCGTGCACATTGATGATTTCGCGCTCAAAGTAGGGAATCTCCGACTGTTCTGTATTGATTTTAAGTGCTCCCCCATGACTTCTGCGAAGTTTCCCTTCCTCTTCTAACACATCCAGATCTTTGCGAATGGTCTCTACCGTGACATTGAACATTTGACTTAGCTCAGCAACTCGAACACTGCCTTTTTGGTTTACAATTTTCGCAATCTCTCTTTGTCTCTCCAACACTAACATCGCTAGTGCCTCCTCTCTTCCCAAACGAACATTTCGCCTGAAGCGTCGCCATTGACTCTCCTGCTTTAAAACCTGCAATACCTCGGTTGATATATCCAAGGAATCGTAACCAGATTTCTCTACAGTCAAAAGTTAACACAAACAAACGGCATGATCCAAGACGGCACCTTGGACAATTTCGCTCCTGATAATCACTAGACCGCGCATACGTGGTGCCGCTTCCCTCCCAATCACATATAGAGATCATCTACCGCCTTGGCTTGCGCCAAACCACTGGATACGTGGATTCAAAACACAGTATGTGATGTCGACGATGAGATTGAATACCAACACCATGGCGCCTAAGATGAACAACATCCCGATGGCATGCACCGGATCGCCTTGGATACCTGGTGGAAATGCAAAACCAAGTTGACTTATCGCGTCGAAGCCATTGGGGTTCATGATCTGCGACACGCCGCGAACATCGAACACAGATTCCACCAGGTACGTGTTGGAGATCACCATGGCGACTTGCGGTGCAAGATAGGTCAGCACCGAGAAAATAGACGGCCGCAAAGCATGACGCAGTATCAATTTCCATTCAGGCACGCCCCTCGCCCTAGCTGCAACGATGAAGTCCTCCTTGATGACTTCATTCATCCCGGCCTGCATGAATTTGGCGATATAGCCGACTGTGGTGAAAGCAAGCGCAATCAACGGCAACACGACATACTGTGGTCCACCCCAACCCAGCACAGGAAACAGATGAAAATCGACAGCCAAGTACATTTGAAGCACGATCGCGATCGCAAACGATGGTGTGGCTTGTGCAACTACGGTTGCCGTGGCGCCGAGTTGAGCCACGATGTTGCGCTTCTTGATGGCTGCCATGATACCAATTGGCAGGCCAATCAGTGCAGCCAGCACGACGGATCCCAGCGACAGAAAGAGTGTGGTGAGGAAACAGACCAGAAAAACCGGCACTGGGGCACCGAACTGCAATTGAAATACACTCAACGCCGTGCTGCGCAAACTAGACAAAAACAGCGAGAACTGAAATGGGGTATGGTGAATCTTCAATTGTGTATAATCTCCAATGGATGAGAAATACAACGCCGTATACGAAAGAACCACAATGGCGAAGAGCGTAATGGCAATGATGGCGAGACGAATACTGAAAAATCGCAAAAACTGCACGCTGTCACCCCCTAGTGGCGGCCGCAAAGTGGCACGAAGCAAAGTGCTTGGAGTCCACGCGTTGTAACACTGGTTTGGACGTCTTGCACATGTCCTGCGCCAGTGGGCAGCGTGGATGGAACGCGCATCCAGAAGGAATGTCCAGCGGTGAGGGAATCTCCCCTGGCAACGTATCCAACGTATGCCGCATCGCCTTGGATGCTGGGATGTGCAGCAGTGACTGTAACAGCGCCTGTGTGTACGGGTGCGCGGGTTTCGCATAAAATGCGCCCGCTGGCGCCCACTCCACAATTTCGCCTAGATACATGACGGCGACAAAATGGCTCACATACTCAACTGCAGACAAATTGTGCGAGATGAAAATATACGACAGTTCGCGCTCGACCTGCAGTTCTTGCAGCAATTGCATGATTTGCGCCTGCACGGAGACATCAAGCGATGCCACAGGTTCGTCACATACAACGAGCTTAGGCTCCAGCGCCAACGCGCGGGCAATCATCACCCGTTGCTGCTGGCCGCCAGATAGCTCAAAGGGCAAGGCTTCCGCGTCCGTCGGCTGCAAACCCATACGTTCGATCAGTTGATCGGCACGATACCGTCGTTCGCGTGGCGTGCCAATACCGTGCACGCGCAACGGATCCTCAATGTTCCAGCCTACGGTCTTTTTCGGATGCAAAGCGGCGAGCGGATCTTGAAAGATGATTTGCAATCTCCGACGCTGCTGGCGCAATTTTGCCTTCGCCAAGCGGTTTAGCTCAACCCCGTCGAACCGAACACTGCCGCTGTCTGGCCGTTGTAATTGTAAGATGCAACGACCTAAGGTCGATTTGCCTGACCCACTTTCGCCGACAAGCCCCAGCGTCTGCCCACGTTCCAATGTCAAGTTCACATCCCGCACTGCATGCAACATTCGGTGCTGCATGCGAAAAGACTTATTGACGTTGACCAGTTCAAGCAACGGTTCATCCGCCATTGACGGCCACCCCCTCAACATGGTGACATGCAACCCAGTGATCCTTCTCTAACTGACGAAATGCTGGCCGCACTGCATCACATGTTGAATCCGCAAACCGACATCTGGGGGCAAATGGACAACCAACAGGAGGTTGGATGAGTGTCTGAGCGTTCCCAGATATCGGGGCAAACATTCCTTTACGACGATTATCAAGCGCAGAGGAACGCAGCCCCAGTGTATACGGATGCGCGGGACGTTGAATGAACTGATCAATCTCAGCCATCTCCATCACTTGGCCGCCATATAGAACGAGCACCCGGTCACATACATTGGTCGCTACACCGATGTCGTGCGTGACCATCACTGTGCTCATTTTCCGGCGTTCGCAAGCCCTGCGCAGCACGGCGAGCACCTGCACTTGAATGGTCGTGTCGAGTGCCGTCGTCGGTTCATCCGCCAACAGCAACTTGGGTTCACACGCAAGCGCTGCGGCAATCATCGCACGCTGACGCATACCTCCAGACAACTCAAAAGGATAGTTGGCAAACCGCACAGCCGGATCCGGTATCCCCATCTCCCCCATCAATGCAATGGCGCGCTGTTTGGCTTCTGCCTTCGAGCAGATTCCATGTTCTAAAAGCGGCTCCATAATCTGTTGTCCTACCCGCAAATACTGATTGAAGCTGTTGACGACATTTTGAAACACAACACCGATGTGCTGCCCCCGCACATACCTGAGTTCTCGCTTGGACATGTGCAGTAGATCCTGGCCATCGAACATGATCTCGCCATCAAAGACTTGTCCGTTGTTGCCCAGCAGATGAAGAATAGACATCAGCATGGCGGATTTTCCGGACCCGCTTTCGCCGAGTATCCCTAACCACTCACCTGGGAGAACCTGAAATGAGACACCATTGACGGCATATACAACGCTATCCGGCCGTTCAAAGCGCGTATGTAAATTGCGAACGTCAAGCACGGCTTCCATTCACTGCACCTCCTTGACATCGAGCGCCTCCTGTAAACCATCGCCGACGAAAATCAGCGCCATGAGCGTCGTGATGAAGAGCACCGCCGGCCCCCAAAAGAGCCAAGGGAAACCAAACAAGTCGCGGGCGCCTGTGATCAAGAGCATGCCGAAACTCGGTTTCGGCAACGGCAAACCAAAACCCATAAAGGAAACGACGGCTTCTTGCACCATCATGTTGGAAATCGAAAATGCGGCAAAGACAATCAAGCTATTGACGACGTTCGGGAAAATATACGAGACGGCAATGTATCCCGGTCTTGCCCCAATCGCGCGCGCCGATTCCACCAATTCGCCGTTGCGAAGCGCCAGTGTGTGACCGCGTACCAACCGGGCAAACCCAGCCCACTGCACGAACCCAAAAGATAACGACAGCGCGAAAATGGTCCGCCCCAAATCAGCCACGAGAAACATGACCAGATAGAAACACGGGAAGGCAAACATAAAATCCGTCACCCGCATCAAAGCCTGGTCCACCCAGCCGCCTGTCATCCCTGCAATCAGGCCGATGACGGACCCCAGAATAAATGCGATAAACGTGGCTAGGGCGCCGATGGCCAACGAATAACGCAACGCGTAAAGATTCTGACTCAGCATGTTGTGCCCTATATTGTCGGTCCCGAACGGAAAATTCCAACTGGGTCCCTGGTTGGCGACATACGCATTCACATGTGTTTCCCCGTCCGGCGCAACCCACGGGATGATGATGGCCGCCAACGCCACCACCATCAGCCAAACCAGGCTGACAATACACATGCGGTTCCGCCTGAACCGCCTCCAAGCCGACCAGCGTCGCCTGGAGACGGCTTGACGGCGCGCAAGCGTGATCGACGGGACAACGACTTTTGACATGCGGTTCACTCCTCCTGCCCCCTAGGGCATGATAAACTTGTGAGCCCGTCGGAGGCAGATAGGTACAGCGGTGACCATCACACCGCTTTGTTTGCTGATCGGTTTCACGCATCGAGGTGACAGGCTGAGTAATGTTCATTTCCGACTGGCTTGGATACCGGCTTTTGCGTCGCACAGATGTCCATTGCCATTGGACACCGTGGATGGAAAGGGCATCCTGACGGCGGCGATAGCGGTGATGGAATCTCCCCGGCCAGTACGCGAAACTCTGTTTTCTGCTCCCCTGGCTCAGGCATCTCCAATACAGAGTCCATCAACACACGCGTGTAAGGATGGTGTGGATGCGCGTAAAGTTCATCCACCGGCGCATTCTCCACAATCTGCCCCAAGTACATGACGACGACATAGTCACTCAAATATTCGACAACCGAGAGATTGTGCGAGATAAAGATGTATGAAAGCTGAAATTCCTCTTGCAACTCCTGTAACAGATTGATGATTTGGATTTGAATGGACACGTCGAGTGCGGACACGGCTTCGTCACAGACAATCAGCTTCGGTTGGAGCGCCAATGCCCGTGCAATGCCTACACGTTGTTGTTGACCACCGGACAATTCAAAAGGAAATATATTGACCATATCCGGGCTGAGTCCAACGCGCTCAAGCAACATCTCCACACGCTTTGCCCGCTCCGCAGCACTGCCGCGTCGATGGACGAGCAGAGGATCTTCGATCGCGTCACCGACCGTCATACGCGGACTGAGCGAAGCCAGCGCATCCTGAAAAATCATCTGCATATCCTGGCGCCTGCTCCGCATCTGCAACTTTGTAAGCTTGTTCAGTTCAACCCCTTCGAATGTGATGGTCCCGGAATCCGGTTCCAACAACCGCAGGATGGTACGTCCAAGTGTGGATTTGCCGGATCCGCTTTCCCCAACAAGCCCAATCGTCTGACCTCGTTCAACCTGAAACGAAGCATTCTGCACAGCGTGCAGTATTTTGCGGCCGACTTTGAAATGTTTGCTGACATTTTCGACGCGAAGCAACGGCTCAGATGACATTGCTCATGACCTCCTCGGCGCGGTGGCACGCCACCTCATGTCCAGGAAAGAGCGTGCGCAGCGGCGGTATTTCTTTGTAACATCTTTCAAGTGCAAATCCGCAACGGCTGGCAAACGGGCACCCTTCCGGAGGCGTGGTGAACACAGGCGCATTTCCCGGAATCGCAGAAATTTTCTTGTGACGGTTGCCGATGGAGATAATGGATGACTTGAGGCCGATGCTATAGGGATGCGCAGGTCTGCGGACAAATTCCTCCACCGTCGCCATCTCCATGATTTTGCTCCCATACATCACGATGAGTCGGCTGCACAAGTTCGTTGCAACGCCGAAGTCGTGCGTGATGATCAGCGTTGCCATGTTCCGAGAACGGGCCGACTCGCGAAGCAACGCCAACACCTGCATCTGCACGGTCATGTCGAGTGCGGTCGTCGGTTCATCGGCGATGAGCAATTGCGGTTTGCAAGCCAGTGCAATGGCAATCATCACACGCTGGCGCATGCCGCCGGAAAATTCAAATGGATAATTGCGATAACGGGTTTCCGCATCTGGAATGCCCACCTCGGCCAAAAGATCAATGGCTCTGGAAAGCGCCTCTCTCTTATTACATAGATGGTGTTTGACCATGGATTCTGCAATTTGCCAACCGATGCGCTTGACCGGATTGAGACTGGTCATTGGATCTTGGAAAATGACGCCAATTTCCGTGCCGCGAATGGCGCGAAGTTGACGCTCATTTAAATGAAGCAAGTCTTGACCGTTGAAAATGGCCTCACCATTTGTCACACGACCGTTGTTGGCAATTAAGCCGAGGACGGACAATACGGAAACAGATTTGCCGGAACCACTTTCGCCGACAATGCCGACTGACTCACCTTGGTCGACGTGGAAACTCACCCCATTCACTGCGTAGACGACGCCATTGGGTCGAGTAAACTCTGTGGACAAATTCTTGACTTCCAGCAGTCGACTCATTTCACATGCCCCCTTTGGGATTCAAGGCATCCTGTAACCCATTGCCAACCAGATAAAAAGCAATCAGTGTCAGGGCGAAAATACCAGATGGAATATAGAGCAACCAAGGAAATGCCAGTACGTCGGTGCTACCAGCCGCCACCAAGTTCCCGAAACTGGGTTGCGGCGGCTGCAGTCCCATGCCCACAACGCTCAAGCCAGCGTCCTGCATCATGGCACCAGGAAAGGACATGGCCACATTGATGATCACCGGACCGACGATGTTGGGCCACATATAGCGCCGCGCGATGTGAAATCCAGAAGCGCCGATGGACCGTGCAGACTCCGCCATCTCACCCCCGCGAACGGACAAAACGAGTCCGCGCACAAGCCTGGCGTGACCAGCCCACTGGGTGATCCCAATGGAAAGGAAAATGGGAAACAAACCATGCCCCAATGTGACAACAAGAATCAGATTGAGAAAATAGGACGGAAACGCATACATCAAATCGACGATGCGCATGATGATGGAATCTGTAATCCCGCCCGCCATACCTGACCACAGCCCGGCGGCAATGCCGATGAAAAACGAAATGATGATGGCGCCAACGGCAATTTCCATCGAAAAGCGCACACTGTACAACACTTCACTGAACATGTCTTGCCCAACCCGATTTGTGCCAAATAAATGTTGCCAACTTGGCGCTTGGTTGGCATCCTGAATGAATTCAGTCGCATAATTGTGTGGTGCGATGTAAGGGCCGATGATGGCAATTACACAGATCAACAAAATCCATCCGAAAGCGATGACATAGAGCGGACGACGGCGAAATCGTCGCCACGCCATCGTCCACATGCCGATCTTTTTGGATCGACGAATGACCATGCCCTCCATGACTGCTGGACTCACACTCACGATGAGAACCCTCCCATTCCCTGAAACACTGAAGTATGTTGCAACATGGGCCCGCGTTTAACTATCAAGCCGGACGCGCGGGTCCAACAACTTGTACGTGATGTCGACCAACAAGTTGAAGACAAGAATCAAGAGTGTACCGATGAACACCGAGGTGAGCGCCAGCGGGTAGTCATCCGTAACAAACGCATTAGCCATATATTGTCCCATGCCAGGGATGGAAAAGAGCGTCTCGACAAAGATGGTACCGACGACATTGGCCGCAATTTGCGGACCAAGCACCGTGATCACTGCGGTGAGTGAATTGCGGAAAGCATGCCCCATCACAACCGACCAGTAGCTTAACCCTTTGGATTTAGCCGTGCGAATGTACTCCTGTTTCATCGTGTCAATCAGGCTGCCGCGCATAAACATCGTCATCCCGGCAATGCCGCCAAGCGCCAAGGTAAACATCGGCAATATCGCGGACGCAGGGCTGTTCCAACCGCTGATGGGCAGGAAACCTGGAAATACGACGCCAAACAACATGATGATGCCAACCGCCAATAGATAGCTTGGAATCGCTTGAAAGACCATGGCCAAAGTCGTCAGCGTGGTATCGAGCCAACCGCCTCGTTTTAAAGCGGCCCATATCCCCAATGGGATGCCAATGACAACGGAAAAAACCGTGGCGCCAATGGCGAGGATGAAACTGATAGGAAAGACAGTTTTGAGCGTGTCGATGATTGGGGTGGACGGATACTCAAACGAATAGCCAAACTGAAACGTCAGCGTGTTCCAAATGTAACCCCAAATTTGTTTATAGATGGGCGTCGTAAAACCATAACGTTGATCCATGAGATCCATAATGTGTTGCGCCAATTTTGGTTGCGTCTGAAACAACGTCGTATATGCCGTACTACTGCTGAACGCATTCGCGTTGAAAAATGAACCCGGGGCCAGTTTCATCAGTGCAAATGCTCCACCGACAATGATCGCCAGTGTGATGATCATTTGAATGAGCCGTTTGGCGATAAATAACAACCAGTTCATTTACCGTTCCTCCTTGCCCGCCAATTAGGCGACGCAGTGCGGCCTTGCCAATGTGTACAGGATTGGCCGCATCCACGTTTACCTCACTTCGCCTGTGTGCTCATGTACTGCAAGTTGATGATGTTGTCCCATGTGTACGGGTTGTAAGGTACGTTCATCAACCCTGGCTTTTGCAGCGCAATCTGTGATTTTTGCGTGAGCGGAATTTCCCAGTACAATTGTTCCCATTCGTCCGCCACTGCTCCACCCAGCTTTTGCGCTTGACTGGTTGAGATTTGACCTAGTTTTGTGTTCTCGGCATTGAGTTTCAACAAACTTGGCTCTTTCATCAGATCCTTGTTGATTTCAAGCGAGAGATCCAAGCCATAGTTACCGCCATTGCCGCCAAGATACTGCCAAGCGGTCAACCATGCGGCGTGTTTGTCCGCGTCGGTCTTGGCTGCCTTCCACTTGGCAACATAGCTGTCCCAGAGTTGCTGGTTGGTCGGTGAGCCAGGGAGCGGATTCTGCATCAACAGACCAGGGGTGTTCCCGTATTTTTGCATCCACGCGTTAACCGTATTGAAATCCTGAACCATCGGAGCCCAATCGGACCATTTAAGCCCTAACTGCTTGTTGCTGGGATTCCCGTACGCCTTGACCGCATATGGGTTGTTCTGACCAGCATTCATCATAGAAAGTGCCTTGCCGAAATGCGCTCGATCCGGTTGTGGCAGTACAAATTGAACTCCGAACTCCACGGAGTAAGAGCCCGGCCCCGGCGCCTCCCAACTGCCGTCCACAAACCCCGGTTGCTCTTTCAAGTTGGCAAAGTCATACGTTCCTGATCCGGCAATCTGCGAAGGCAATTCGACGATTTTACTCTGAATGCCAAGATTCGCCTTCAACTGTGCCTGGACGGACTCCAATACAGGATCCGCTGCGCCGGAAGCTTGATAGAAGTAAAGCGTCGGCAGACCTTTGCCACCTGGATATCCGGCTTGCGCCAACAGTTTCTGCGCCTGCTTCACCTGCGCTGTAAGCGGTAGGCTGAACGTTTCATAGGCGTCGTATTTCTTCGGCATGAGCGTGCCGACCGGCAGACTCATGCCGTTATCCACCTTGTTCGCGATGACCGTGCGGTCAATCGCGTAGGCAATCGCCTTGCGCACATCGAGTTTGTCATATGGACTTGCATAGACAGAGTGATCCCACGTCAGTTCCGCTTCGCCGGTGCTGTAGGATCGCACGTATTGATCCTTGAGCTTAGTCTTGGCGTAAATGTAGTCACTGGGATTCGTCAACAGCGCAACATCTGTCGTGTTGGACATGTACGCTTGCAACGGCGTGGACGACGAAGGGATGATGGTAATCGTTTTCAAATTGCCGACATTATACTCTCCCGGGTGACCGACATACTTCGGATTGCGCGTCAGTACCATTTGGCCATTCGCTTTAAACGAGGACAGGAGATATGGCCCATTGCCGACAAAGTACTTGGGCAGATACCAGTCGGTCGGATGCTTCTTGATAAGCGGCGGATAAAGCGGCAAAGATTGACCGCCATTCTGTCCGCCGACAAGTCCCTCCAAAAAATTAGGGTTCGGATTGGCCAAGGTACACTGCAATGTCCATTTGTTTAAGACTTTTAAACCGACTTTCGATGCAGGTACGCTACCGCTTTCATACGCGTAACCATTGACGATGAACTGCATCGGACTGGCGTACATCGGAGGAAACCCTTTTTGACCTGGACGAGCGAGCCACATCCACGAGAAGTAAAAGTCGTTTGCCGTGACTGGTTGTCCATTGCTCCATTTTGCATCGTGGCGCAGGTTGAACGTCCATACGGTGTAATTCTTGTTATGTGTCCAACTGTTCGCGACTTTTGGCACGATTTTGGAAAAGTCTTTGTTGTAACCGACAAGTCCTTCGAGCAGGGCGCCTGGCATAATGAGCTGTGTGCCCGTGGTATAATCTGTCGTTTGCAAATCAGGCCAGGATGGCGGCATGAATATTTTGACCGAGTCGCTGTTGGATATGGATTTATGCGTGGCACAGCCAACGGTCGTGCTGGCACACAGTGCGACAGTCAACGCGAGCAAAGATACTTTCTTCAACCAGATTGCCCCCTTTGAATATCTTTTGGTTATCAATAAAATGTAGCAGCGTTTCATTCGAAATCTACGTTAAGGAACCAATCGGAAACGTAGATCACAACCGTTGAAACCTGCCGTTGAATGCTTATTTTGTACAACCTCCTCTCCTCCCCCTCAAATGGCCACCAAATATCTGATTATTCTTCATTCAAATATAATACAACAAAACGTAAATATACAACGGTTATTTCAAAACAAAACAATATAAATAACGGCATTTTTATTTTGATTAAATTTTATTATCGGATAAAAACTTAAGTAAAGTGCTCAATTCACGCCTTCAACAGTAAATGTCCAAAGAATCTCACTTCGTAATGTTGTATAAAACAAAATTAAAAATAATTAATTTCAAAAGGATTAATGAAATGACGTCGAAGTATATTTTTGTATGACACAGCAATCCATGCAACCAGATAGGGGAGGTCTGAAAATGCATCTAAACGTGCAAAAGAAACACTATGTAGCCACCTTGGTGTTAGGGGGGAGTCTAATTGGCATTCTGATGCCGACTGCTGTCGCGCACGCGGATACGTCAACCGGTCCGGCATTGAGTGTCGATGTAGCGGCAAATCGCCACACTATCAGCCCTGATATTTACGGAGTCAATGCTGGGGTGGACGCTGCGACCGCAAAGGAAATGGGCGCGACCGTATTCCGCTGGGGCGGCGACGCAACCACTAATTACAACTGGCAGGTCGACTCGAGTAATTCCGGCCGGGATTGGTTCTATACAGGTGGTGGAACGGCCAATCCTAGACCAGGCGGACAAGTGGACGACATGATCAATGAAGCGACCAGCGTCAGCGCCAAGAGCGTCGTCACCATTCCCATCATCGGTTGGGTGAACAAGACGAACACACCAAACGCCTCGTATCCGTCTGGAGCGTACCCATCAACCGTAACGTTGACCGACTCAAACGGAAATCAAGTGACGGGTCCCTACTTTGCGCCACTCGATGGTCTGACCGGATCGACACTTGGAACCAATATTCCTGCTGGCTATGATCCTTATCTGACATTGCCGGATGGCGAATACGCCGGCAGCGGTATGACCTGGGCGAATGGTGACGCACTTGCGACAGACGACTGGTCGGATTACACATCTGTTCTTGACACCGACGTTCAGCGAAACTATCTCAAAGTCGATCCGCAGTGGATGAAAGGCTGGATTCAACATATCGTGGCACAGCATGGAAATTCCGCGAAATCCGGCGTCATCTACCAAATGGACAATGAGCCGTTTAGTTGGTCGAACATTCACTACGACGTCCACCCCAACAACACCACGTATGATGAAGTATTACAAGACACACTGGCGTACGCGTCCATGATTAAAAAGACCGATCCGACAGCACAAATTCTCGGACCGTCACCGTGGGGAGCTCCCGCCTACTTTGGCGGCGACTATAGCGATTATTCAAATCCGGAATCGGATTACCCGCATGGGATGTATTTCATTCCCTGGTACTTACAGCAGATGCATCAAGCCTCACAGAAATCCGGTGTCCGCTTGTTGAACTACCTCGATGTTCACTATTACCCACCGACAGGGAACAACAATGCGGACGATCCAACCACCGACGCGCTCCGCTTGCGGTCCACACGCGCGCTGTGGGATCCCACGTACACTACAGAAGATTGGATGGGCCAGTGGTTCACGCCTGCACAGCAACTTGATCTCATCCCAAGGTTGCAGAATTGGGTGAACCAGTATTACCCAGGTACTAAAATCTCCATCACCGAGTACAATTGGGGCGATCTCGGGAATATCAACGGCGCCTTGGCGCAAGCTGACGTCCTTGGTATCTTCGGTCGAGAAGGTGTCTCCTTGGCCACCCTTTGGGGGCCGCCGACAAGCATGGAACCCGGTGCATTCGCCTTCAAAATGTACCGCAACTATGATGGCCAAGGCAGCACGTTTGGCAATATCTCTGTACAGTCCACCAGCGCAGACCAAAGTCAGTTGGCCATCTATGGCGCAGAACGAACAGACACCGACAACCAAGGGAAGGGCCCGCACGGCCAAAGCCAAGACGCATTGACCATGATGGTGATCAATAAAACGGGCAATGATCTGACAAGTGCGGTCAATATTCAGAATTTCAGTCCTGACAAAGCGGCGACTGCCCAAGTCTACAACTACAGTTCCGCAGACCTGAACAACATTGTCCATGAACCAGATGCGACCATCACCAAGGACAGTGGTACAAGCGAAGAAGGCTTCCCGAACGAATCGGTGACCGAGACATTCCCGGCAAACTCGATTACACTGCTCGTGCTGCCAGGCCATATGCAGCCGAACGCGCATACGACACCAGGTGACGGGAAGCCAGGTCACGGAAATCAAAATGGAGGCAATGTACCCTCGCCAGGTAAACCAACTGATGCCACTCCACCAGTTGGTGTGCTGCAAAGATACTCCAAGGGGCATCCTGGCTTGCATTAATTGGGTCGCACTTAAGCATTTCCAAAAGCACTCCGTACATTTTCACAAGTGTACGGAGTGCTTTTAGTAACGTACAACGTACAATAACAGATAGAAACGAATCTCAATCAGGCGTTTATCCCCTCTGATTTCAAGACATCTGGACAACTGGAACATCGAACAGGGATACAGTGCCCACTCGCACACCAGCAGGCACTTTCACGTAGTCGAGCACACGGCCATGCGCTTCTGTATGCCACTTCACTTCGATACAGCCGCGCGGATGAGGAAATGCCCCTTCCGCCTCCGTCACGCTGTGAGCCTGCACACGAATGTCGACGACGTCCAAATTGGGCGCCTCGGGAAAATGCACCCCGAGCAATTGCTTGGACAAGTAAAATGTCGGACTGGCAGACCAGGCATGGCATAAACTGAGATTCAAATCAAAATACTCCGGACAGGTGCGCAGCCCCTGCGCCAGCATCCACCCCCACCCCTGACGTATCAAGCGCTCTGCAGTTTCCGCCATGCCCAATTGGTAAAGCGCGTCCAAGATGTAAAACGCATAGCTCGGAGATATCAGCACGCCGTGTTGTGGGCTGTAACCATCGACAAACAAAGAACGCAATTCGCGGGCTGCAAAATGTTGTATAGACGCACTTTGCGCAGCATCGACAACACCCGCGCGTACAGCAAACAAACTCGCATGCACCGAATGTGTGGTGCGTTCCAAGTTGTCGCTGTAGCATCCCAAATCCGGATTCCAAAACTGCTCGTATATCGATTTGGACAAAATGTCGATCCGCCGCTGCAAAGCTTGAACTTCCGCCACTTCCCCAATGGCTTCAGCCAGCACGACTGCACTTTGCAGAGCGATCAAGTAAACGCAGCTGAAAACACAGTGAATCCCGGTATTGTCCATGTATCCCTCTTTGATCATCAAATCTCCATGAAAGCCACCGTACATTGCCTTGATGTTCCGATGGACGTCCCATTCGGAATCAAGCAATAGATCTGCACGTTCGTCCGCAAGTTCGTGGAACCAGGCAAGATTGTTTTGCATCGCTTGCCAATATGTGCGAATGAACGCTTTATCCCCCGTCATTTCGTAATAGATTCGATAGCCCTCCAGCATATTCAGCGCAAAATCACTGATGGTGTAATCACCAGTGTTCGGATAGCAGGCGCGGAATTTACCGGTGTCATCCGGAGATTGCCCGAACAGCTCCAGACAACGGCGCATGAGGGCGTGATCGCCAAAAGTGGCGAGGTTGACGCAGTACTGAATGATGGTGTCGCGTCCATACATTCCCCGTTCACGCGTTGGGCAATCCTCGTAGATGTCTTCCATGTTTGCAGCTTGCGTGCGCAATCCTAACTGCCAAATCTCGTTGAAAAGCGGATCGGAACACGCGAATGCGCCTTTGAGCTCGACTGGATAATTTGCGGATCTCAGTAGAACTTGCTTGACTGTCACATCGCGCGATGTATTGCGAACGGTGATTTTGCCATAGCGAAAGCCGCGCGGCTGACTCAGCAACCAATCGCTTTCATCCTCACTGCAAATCATTCGGTCACCCAGCCCATAGTAATGCACATGCTTTAGATGCATTCGATCCGGCAGTAGGTGTTCACTGTACGTCAAATCAACCGTTGCACCCTGGACGCCAACGAAAGACAACTCTGGCAACACAAGCCGTGTTTGATCCAGTTCGAACGTGATGGAAAAACCATGGGGGTAGTCAGCAAGGGAAAAAACATGACCTTCGAGTTGATTAGGCGCCACCACCTCCAATGGTTCCCCATAGTCGTCCCAGCTGGTTTCCCGGCAAGGACTTTGGGCGGATTCATGTGCTGCAACATGCACCCAACCTCCGATTTCCGCCAATGGATCATCTGGTGCATAAGGAACTGGTTTATCTTGAATAAACTGCGCATATTCGTCGCGAGTCAGTATTGGCGTATGCAAGAAGATCTCATTTGAGCCAGCATTGCGCACAGCGGAGACGAACAAACCACAATCACTGGGGAGCGCCAAATAGTGATGCAAGATATCCTGGTACGCGTTGACCTGGCCGAAGTAGTGGTTCCAGCCTTTTTTCAATGGAAAACGTTGTTGAAACCGCATGTTTTTGTTGATGGCTTCGGCGCCAGAAGGGAGCTTTTCTCCGTTGATCCAGGTTTCACCGTAGAATACGCCTGCTGTGACCACTTGATCCGCCGGGGAATATATCCACGTGGTGTAGGCGACAAATGGGCTAAAATCTTCGCCAGCATCTTCACCGACAAACGGCAGCGGTAGATCAAACGAATACAAATCTTCGCGTTTTTCCAGCGGGAGGACGTGCAATACGCGGGAAATGGAAATGGGTTCTAGTGACATATAAGGGATGTTACGCGAAGACAGTTCGCCCCATATCGCTTGGTTGGACAATTCAACTGCAACATCCCAATGAGTATCAGTAAAATCGGTATCATTCCAGCCTATCTCTGCAAAATTTTGATCGTACAAATCTATGGCTTTTAAGGCAAAACTGGCTTTAGGGGCATAGCGTCCATGTGCGTGATCCGGTGTACATTTCCAAGTGCCTGCTTGAGTTCCGAGTTCTACCGTTTGCCCTGATTTTTGCACAACCGTCCCCCAAGCGATCATGCCTGCCCCGGATTGCATGGACATAAACGTCTTGTGGCCAAAATAGTTCACCTGAACCGCAATTACGTTTTTACCGGGTCGCAAGTACGGCGCGATGTCATGCGTGTCATACTGTGGAAAGTGCGGATCAAAGCGAACTGGACCAAATTGGAGAAACTGTCCATTGATAAATAACTGATACGAGGTGTCCGCAAAAATGTTCAACTCCGCAGATTCTACGCTGTCCTCAATCAAAAAGTCCTTACGAAACCTGGCAAATAAATTTCGTCCTTGACCTGTGGAATCACACCAGACAAATTTCGCCTCTTTTGGCTTGGACATCATTGATCTCCTCCCTGCAAATCATGAATGATCCACTTTGGGTTTAAGCGCTTTCATCCTTTTCTCGACGACTTAGAAGATTGAACCCGCGATACAAACCACCGACTGGTTCTCATGCTGTAGACGGTACTGCGCTACATGACAACACATATTCCAATGTATATATCCAAGCACTCGTAACAAAATATCTTATTAATCAAAAGTTAACACAAATAAACGGTACGATTCAATTGTTTTTAAGGAAGCCAGTTAGTTGAAGCAGGCGTTAATATAGACAGTTGTCAAAGGCCCTCAGGATCAAGGCCTAACGAGCTCATTTTTGCTGATACTGAGTTGAAGGATATCCGTTAACCGGAATGATGGCATCACAGGCACAAAACGATTTCAACAGATTTTTGTACCACATAAATTGGCGTACAATATATGTAACAGTCAAATCCTTCTTTAAAAGGAGCTATCTCATGGCTACGATTGATGATTTTTTAAAACTTGACCTTCGTGTTGGCACCGTTGTAGAAGCAGAACCCTTTCCAGAGGCACGTATTCCAGCGATCAGAATGAAAATCGATTTTGGCGATTTTGGAATGAAACGTTCGAGCGCACAGATTACAAAACGATATACGCCTGAATCGATTGTAGGTCGGCAAGTCGTCGCCGTCGTGAACTTCCCGCCAAGGCGAATCGCTGGATTTGAATCAGAGGTGTTGGTCCTTGGTGGGGTTCCAGAGAAAGGTGATGTGATATTGCTTCAGCCTGATGGTGATGTTCCAAATGGAACACCCATTGCCTGAAGCTAATTTACTAGGAGATAAATTATTAGGAGATAGATCAGATGCACAAATTCTACATTGCGTCGAGCTTTCGAAATATTGATGCTGTTCATTACGTAAGCCAACATTTGAAGAGTAAAGGTTACATTCAAACTTACGATTGGACCGAAAACTCTGAATCCCACCACACTCTGGCCTTTACTTTTGAAGACCTGAAACACATTGGGCAAAAAGAAAAGCAAGCTGTATTGGACGCTGATATTTTAATTGTATTGTTGCCAGGTGGAAAAGGAACCCATGTTGAATTAGGGATTGCACTTGGACACGGAAAGCGGATTTTTCTTCACTCACCTGACCAGGCGATAAATCAGCTCGAAGCGACAAGCACTTTCTATCATTTGCCTGAAGTTGAAAAAAGCTATGGGAGTTTGGATGATTTGGTGGAAAAAGTAACCGCATGATGACGCTTGATGGGAAACTGTGTGATAGGTGTGAACCATAGTTCCGGTATTACTTTTAACTAGCAAAACACTTGGGGGGCAAGGAAAATGACCCAAGATTTCACCATTCGGAACGGAGAAGTCGATGATAAATCCCTTATTCAGAAATATGGAGAAATTGATCCTGAATGGGCACTGAACGAAGGACTTCTTGCGGTAGCTTTTTCCGACACCAGTTTTCATGTTTTTATTGCTGAGACGTCAAAAGAAGCCGTGGGGTACGGATTGATGCGTATGGAGCGTGGCTCAAATCGTGACGCCATGATTTATGTTGTCTATATCTCGAAGCATGCCCGCCGTCAGGGATATGGCATGGCTTTGATGAATCACATGCTCGAAACTGCAGCAAATTCAAACTGCAAAATCGTTCGCTTAATGGTCAATGTTGATAACGTTTCGGCGTGTACTCTATACAAGAATCTTGGTTTTACTGAGCGCAGGATAGAGATGCACTTGAACTTGGAAAACAAATAGCGTCCTTATTCTATCGTATCAACGGCGATTTCCAACGGCATATATACCTGAAAATCGCTTTCGCAAAATCGCTCTCAAAGTATGCAAATCGTTCAATACACGTTTCACATCCGGGTGATGAAGAATTGACAAGAAAACCGCTAGCATTGCTCACAGTCATCTTCGCGTTGTTTTTGAGTGGTTGTGCACAAAAACAAAATGAGAATAGCTCCATGCATGCCGCTCCTCAAGTGCGTACAAAAGAAACTCAACCGCGCAATGTCCTTTTGGCCCTACATTCCGATAATAGCGAACACGAAACTTTTATCTGTAACGCCTTCTTAATCATGTACACAGTCCAATCCGTATCGTACTACTCAATTGAAAGCAGCCCTAAAGGTGAGTCCCAAGCAGGATGCTTTGGGACTCACGATGATGCACGTTTGTTCGTGTTACCCAAAAAGTGAAGGTAACACAAAACCTATCGTTCTGTTTTATGTACTGATATCTTTATAAATTGATCTCTACTTATATACCGGGATTGGTTGATTTTACATAAAGAGGTCCCCAGTAGTATGGGTCGTTTAAATCTCGTATCTGAACACCCTGTGATGAGGTCGCAGAGATAAATTGACTATTCCCGACGTAAATACCAACATGCGAAATCTCTTGCCCATCCGTATTAAAGAAGACAAGATCACCAGGTTGTAGATTTGACTTTGCTATCGTTTGTCCAATTTGTGCTTGATCAGCTGCTGTCCTGGGAAGAGATATGCCAAAATGTGCGAACACTGTTTGAACCAAGCCAGAACAGTCGATTCCCTTCGAGGATTCTCCTCCCATTTGATACGGTGTACCGATAAATTGTTTTGCGTAGCTAACGATTTGTTGGCCAGAAACAGCGGAAGGACTAGACACCTCATAATCAGTTAAAAGAATTTGCGTGTCATTTGATATGTTCCATGTTGTTCCGTTCCATTGTGATTTAATGCCCAAACAATTAAGAATCTGCATGATGTACCATATGGGCATGTATGTAGTTTGATTCCCGGAGCTAGGATCTACATTAACAATTTGATTGATCCTCTGAACAAAGGTTCCGTTTATATAAATTGAACTAGAACCATTGTCGACATGTAGATCACTTACATTTGGAGTATGAGATGTGCTGAGGTTCCAAACAGGACTTTTCCATGTACTATGAATATTGGCGTTATCGAGTGCTTGCATGATGTACCAAATTGGCATATACGTTGTACCATCATGCACGACGGCAGACGGTTTTGAAACAATTTTCCCGTTCAATGCGATGGATTTTTGCTGTAAAGCTGGACGATTGGTACTCGCAAATGCTGTAAGAGGATTGACAGTGACCGCAATACTAGCACAAACGGCACTAGTACGTAGAGACATAAGGACTTTTTTCTTCAATCTTTCGGCTCCTTCTGAGTCCTACGAGGTTAGTTGTCGGGTTCGGGAGAAGGCTCCCCTACACGATTCGCGATTCACCCCAGTTAAATCGTCCCCCGTTCTTGCGATTCGGACATTTAATCTCAATATTCAGTTGACTGGACAATTTGATTGAAAGGATTTATCTCAGTAATATTAAGATTCGTATGAAAGGTAGCAACTTTAAGGGTCAAGCATGTAACACATGGGCGCATGATAGTTACAAATGCGCTCGGCAACCACCATTACAGTACGCTCTGGTAAGAAACATCATGGAATTGCTCTCTGGGAGAGGGTTATCACATATGTGGGATGAATTCTATTCAAAGGGTTATGGGTAAAAGCTGGGTGTTATGGGTTACTGTTGGGTGTTTATGTATCTTTCATCAATATCTCCAAGAGCGTTTTTTCAGGTGTTTCAGCCCCAGCAGGGGCAGGGGCCGACTGGATCGATCCCCTATTTTAATCCTGATATTGTCACCAAATCGCAAAATTAATAAACCTTTTATATGGAAATGCGGGCTTCTTGTATCGTTCCACTATTTTCTGTGATGCGAAGGATGTTTATGTCCCCTTGGTGATGTATGCCTCTTTAACGATTTTATCCTAGGACGCCGCCTTTTCGTCGGATGTATAGCCTGACTTTTTTTATAAGCTGCAGTCGCAACCCCCTGCGATGCTGGATAAGGGCCAACATCAAATTTTTCTGGTTTCACCCCCGACTCGGCAATTTGGACGATATCTTTAAAGATTTTTGCCGCATTAGCCGATGGGTCAAGTGGTGACATCGTTAAATGGTATTGAGGAGACGATTTATCGTACCCAATGTAGACAGACCCGACAATATTCGGGGTGTATCCATCAAACCAGGCATTCCTAACCCAATTGGACTCCCCAGTCAGTCCAGGACTGTACTGAACGGTCCCTGTTTTCCCGGCAACACCCCACCCCGGCACTTTGGCTACAGTCCCGGTTCCGTAATCAACAACATCCTCCATCAATCGAGTCATATTTGTAGCCGTTGTTGGTTTCATTATCGCTTTTGAAGAAGAATGAAACTGATATACTGTTTTACCCGATTGATTTACCACACGCGTGATTAAATGGGACTTCATTTGAACTCCATTGTCATCGAACGGTTCATATGCTTGAGCCATTTCCAGTGGATTCACTCCATATTGCATACCGCCTATGGCGACACCTAGGTGCTCCCGGTCATTCTTGGTTAGTGCAATCCCATCTTTCATTGCAAACGATGTTCCCGTAGCTATCCCTATTTTGTCGAGGAGCCAAACAGATGCTACGTTTTGGGACCACTCAAGACCATACTGTAACGTGACTTTTGCCGGTGCATTCGCGTCCCAGTTTTGCGGTATGTAACCACCACCAAAATCCTGAGGACTGTTATCGAGAATAGAACTCGGTTTCCACTTCCCGCTTTGGATTGCTGGTGCATATTCCATAATCGGCTTGATGGATGAACCAGGTGAGCTGTTCGTGTAGGCTCTATCCAACCCTAATTGGGTAAATCCTTGCTTGCGTGAACCCGCAGCTCCAAGAATGCCACCTGTTTTCGGGTCGAGAAACACAGCGGCTCCCTGGACAACTGTACCCGACGGTTGCCCAGGGAAATCATGATCGTAATTTTTGCTCCAAAAAATCGTATCTACTGCCTTCTGTACGCGAGGATTAATTGTCGTATAGATTTTCAATCCGCCATGCAGAAGTTGTTCCGAGGTAATACCGATGCGCGCTGCGTAATCAAATAGAAAGTTCGTAAACAACGGATATTTGTCCCATGACTCGTCCGGAAACGCATGATACTTAACCCCTAATGGCGCCTTCTCCGCGATAGTTGCCACTTGAGTGCTAATGTATCCGTATTTAACCATGTTGAGAAGAACTTGATTGCGCCGCTCTAATGCAGCCTGTGGGTGAGCCAATGGATCGTACTCCGTCGGTGCTTGCGGAAGCCCTGCAAGTAGGGCTGCCTGGTCAAGAGTGAGCGTCTCCGATGGGTCCTTGAGATTAACCCCGAAATAACGCATTGCAGCTTGGTCTACACCGTCACTATTTTCACCCAAGAAAACTTTGTTTAAATACATGGTCAAGATTTCTTGTTTGGTAAAAGCCCGGTTAATTTTAATACCAAGAATAATTTGTTTCAGTTTGTACGATATGGTCTTGTCATCATTTAAGTACACCATTTTGGCGAGCTGGTCTTGAATTGTACTTGCACCTTGATCCGCACTTCTGTGCAATAAGTCGACCAAAAAGGATCTAAAAATACTTCTCACATCTACGGATGATCCGTTCCAATAATTGTTATCCTCAGTCGCGACAATCGCATTCTGTAGGTTTTTGGGGATCTGATGATATTGTAAGTCCGTCAACGTGGGTCCAATTTTCATATATTTCGCCCCGGTCGTATCGTAAACAACAGTAGGCTGAGCTGTTTTTGTTAATTTTGATAAATCAATTGGAGTGTGCTGATATAGTCGAAAAAACCAGTCTGAAAAGACCGCAGCAGAAGATGCTGCAATCACGAATACTCCTCCGCAAATCAATAAAGTGGTTTTCCATTTCACAAGCGTCTCCCCCTATCGATTCAAGCTGCCAGGAGTAGTCGCTCCCGTACATGAAAAAAGAGAATATGCGACAGTAGACATACGAATGCCACGAGACTGAAACATCAGGACTAGCATCGCATTGAGCATCTTACGCTTGAGATCTTATAACATTATCAGGACAACCATCCAAATCAAAATATGCCAATTTACTTATATGAATGTTTTGCAGGATGAATCCTTGATTTGAGATTCCCCAGCGTATAGTGGTTTTCTTTATTCTTCAGAACATCAATTTTCAATTTGTGAATTGAATGATGATCACACTTTTGGATCTCCACCTCGACCTTCGTGGCCTCTACGGAGTCTCTTTTTCAGGCCTTACATTCTATTGTTCCGCCTTTCGAAAGTAGTGGCAGTTGTGCTGCCCGCCTGGGTCGTTACCCGACCCTCCCAAGTTCTTGGCATCGGAAGATATGATTTATCGATTCACCACTTTACTTGAATAAAGTACCATTGATTTATAAGTCTTTATACCACATATTTATACAGTTATTTCATAGCATAAAGATTATAAATGTATAACTCTTTATTTATAAGGAGATGCCGTCCTCGTGGAAAACCAAAAACAACTAAGAAAAGGCATTGGACTGTTTATCGCGACTGCGTTGGTCGCTGGAAACATGATGGGTTCCGGTATTTTCATGTTGCCTGCAACGCTGGCTCAAGAGGCTGGACCAGGTTCTACCATGATTGCATGGCTACTTACGGGCATTGGTTCAATATTTTTAGCGTTATCATTTGCGAATCTGGGCAGCCGCTATCCTCAAAGTGGTGGACCTTATGAATTTTCTAAAAGAGGGTTTGGAGATTTCATCGGCTTTATCAATGCTTGGCTATATTGGAACGGCTCTTGGATTGGAAATGTAGCCGTCATTCTTGCCATTGCAAGTTATGCAGGGAATCTCATACCGACGATTTCTAGCAAACATCTGATTGGATTCCTTGTAACAAGTGCAATTCTATGGATATTCACCATAATTAACATCTTAGGTGTACGCTTGGCCGGCAAAATCCAGACGGCAATCACGGCATTTGAGATCATCCTGTTTTTAATCTTTGTCGTCGTTGCAGCGATGCACTTCCACGCAGGCAATTTAACACCGTTATTCCCTGCGCACAAAGGAGCTGGTGCGGTATCTGTAGCTGCATCATCTACCCTCTGGGCTTTTATTGGTCTTGAAAGTGCCACAGTTGCCGGAGGAGAGATACGAAACCCACAAAAGAACATACGTCGAAGCACTATTCTTGGTATATCGATTGCAACACTACTCTACATGGCTATTAACTTCTTTGCTATGGGGGCAATGAATCAGAAAGCTCTTGCCGGAAGCCCTGCACCAATTTCAGATATTCTCGCTCAATTTTTTGGGACAGGCATCGGTCGACTAATTACCATAGCAGCTGTCATCAGTATCCTTGGAACAACCGTCGGTTGGCTACTATCCACAGCTCGTGTTGCTTACGCAGCTGGTGTAGACGGTGTCTTCCCTAAATCGTTTGCCAAGGTTCATGCCAAATACCAGACGCCCTATATGGCACTTATAATTGGCTCTGTTTTAGCGAATATATTACTGTTAATGAATTATACGAAGAGCTTTAACTCAGCGTTTAATTTCGTGGTCTTACTGGCTACACTGAGCTATCTCCCTGTATACGCGATGACTGCAGCTTCCGAGATTCGGTTGATGAAGAAAATGTATGGCAAAGTAACTGTATTGAAATTCATCAAGGTGTCATTCATCCCATTGCTCGGCTTTATCTATGCTGGCTGGGCAATTTACGGATCAGGTGCGAAGACAGTCATGTATGGGTTTCTACTCTTATTAGCGGGAATTCCGTTTTACCTATACATGAACTATAAACGTGAGGCTGTACCTGAAGAGAAACCTGCTAGTAGCATAACTGCAGACATATAAAAAACCGCCGGGATGTTTCAAACTATACATGCCTTCCGCCTGGGTATCCGTGTTTTTACGGAATTCCTGGGCGGATTTGCATTCTCTACAAATATTCATTTCCATTTAGTTCAGGATGGAGACTATGGGACGAATAAATAATTAGGAATCAAACCCTACCTGTAGAGTAGGGAACTGGTTGCCCAGCCCCCGATGCTCCCTTTAACACAACCATTTCGTTTATCTTAATATCCTTCTGTTCACATGTTCCAAACGAGACTCTCTCACCAATTCAACCATTAACCCTAAAATGCTCTAATTGTATTCTAAAACATCCGTCGATAAGAGGTAATGTGTTTTCCCCAATAACTCCCATGTCCCAAACTAAGATACCCGACCTTTCCAAGTCCCCCACCGCAGTTGATGAAGCGATTGTTTCCCACATAAATGCCCACATGTTTACCCCGTTCAAAAATAATTAAGTCTCCTGCACTTCTTTCTGAAAAGCGAACAGGCTCGCCTACATGTAAGTACTGTCCGCGACTAGCGGTGGTGAAACGATAGCCAAGTGCGTGATGATAAACATATTCTGTGAAGTTACTGCAGTCAAAACCGTATTGTCCACGATCTTCGTTGTGTCCCCATATGTATTTGGTTCCAAGTTTGCTTCGTGCAACCGCCAGCACCGCATCTACTTTTGCTTGGTGGCTTGATTCCTGACCTGCCCTCGGTTGGATGTTATAGTCTATGCGCACCCCTCGTGGCGGCAGGTGAATACTTGCCATTGCCATGACCGCATCTTCCTGCATTTGTGACAACGCCGGATGGCTACTGTCTGGTGAGATGAGTTCTGGGGGGACGTCCACTGTACGAGACTGATGTGTTTTGTCGTTGATGAGCAGGACGTCTCGAATGTGGGCATCGGGATATGTCGAAGTCGCAAAATTGACCACACTTTCCGAACTAGACGTATCGAGTATGTCTTCGCCGTTTTGTTTATTATCAACGGGTGTCATGTGGATAACAACCTGCTGATTCTTCTCTTGGTAATCTACTTGAACGGCTTTTACCAATTTTGTGTATGCATTGTATTGTACAAACGGAACCTGTGCCGCAGCTTGATTTTGGCTTTTTTTCGTTTGGGGTTGACATCCAGCAATCGTGCACATCATCATTACACTGAGTCCCCAAACGGCAGGTTTTTTAAGTTTAGTGAACTGCATTCTCTCCCTCCTTGGAAGATCATCTTGCTCTTAATGGTTACGTTTTCCTTTGTGTGTGTGAGATATCCACGTAGGGCGAAAAAATTAGGATGCCGCTTGTCACTTACGAAAAGTTTGCAAAGAGCGTCTTAACCTTGTGAGCTGAAATAACATGAAGAAAACATGAAGGAATGCGCCACCTTTAACACAGTCGACTTGCCAACGCCACAAGGGCCAGATGTCAGCTTTATCGTGCTATCAATGCTATAGTTATCCTTAAAACTAGGAATCTACCCTCACACTAGTTGGGTAACTTCTACCTCCTGGCTATGCCCTCCCCAGCCCCATGAAAAATGACATCACACCGAATCTTAAGGGAGAAAAGTATCTCATTTTCAGACATATGAGTGAGGTGGCCATTTTGAATAGTTACGATTTTGACAAAACGATACTGATAACGAAATCGGAGAATACACAGACACAAGAGGCGTTCCGGGTTGCTTACTATGCACTTAAGGAAAAAGGCTACGATCCGATATCCCAACTGGTCGGTTATTTGAATTCAGGAGATCCAGCGTATATCACGAACCAAATTGATGCCAGGAATACCATTCACGGAATCGCTCGAGGAGACTTGATGAATGAATTGGTGCTTGCCACGGCGGCTCTACGATTCCGAGGCAACTGACACATCAGAACATGGGCTGACAATATGACACGATAGGTCTGCACTCCGGGCAGGCAATTTATCTATACCCGGAATACCGCGGCTACAATGGAAGTGGCGGCACCGTCCCAGGCATTTTAGGTGTGATTCACGATATCAACAACGCGATCACGGCGACCCAGTCGTTAAAAGGTCTTCATGTGAGCAGACTCTATCTATATGGAATTTCCTTGGGAGGAGGCGCAGTACTACAACTCGCTTCGGAACGCGACGACGTAAAAGCCGTTGCCGTCGACAGCCCGTTTGTCGGATTTGACGCGACCATCAAATGGTTTGATAAGCTGGGAAAATAGGAGACATCCTCCTATATTTCGAGCATGCATAAAACATTTTTACACCTATTACGGAAATCACCTAGCTGCTGCGGCTTATACCGCACGCTCCCCGATTGATCACATTTCGACCATTCACGCGCCAGTTCTGTTGCTCCAAGGGACAGACGACCATCGTGTGATCTGGCAAAGCGTTCAAGCATACGCTGAAGACATGAAAAAAGACCACAAGACCGTGAAATTCGTACTGGTGAAGGGCGGTCAACACGGTCTGGTGGATCACGCAAATACATATGGCGAAGGGGTGTCATTCCCTGACACATGGTTTCAGAAATACGGTTTTCCCGAACCGCTCTTTTAAGCAAAATTGATTTTCCCATTGCAAGTCATCTGTCTTCGCATCGACCGCTATTTTTGCTTGTCCTATTAGCATGGGTATAGATGGGTCTGAAGTTCCCGCACACACCACAGCACTCCAAGACCCATGCCACCTTACTTCACTTCGTTCTCGGCTTCCCATCTCGCCACTTCTTCGCGCACGCGTGGCGCCACCTCTGTCCCCAACAGCTCGATGGCTCGCATCACATCCGCATGCGGCATCGATCCGACAGGCACATGCAACATGAACCGCGTGATGCCGACGTGTTTGCGCAAATGGATGATTTTCTCGGCGACCACGTCAGGACTCCCAACATAAAGCGCCCCATCAAAGCTACGCGCAGCGTCGAAGCTGGCGCGATCATAATGTCCCCAGCCACGCTCGCGGCCAAGGACATTCATCGCCTGTTGCGTAGGGCGAAAGAACTTTTCAGCAGCCACTTCAGTAGTCTCGGCGATAAACCCGTGCGAGTGTGACGCCACCGGCAATTGCGCCGCATCATGCCCTGCATGCTCAGCTGCTTGCTGATAGAGTTGCACAAGTGGCGCAAACTGCACCGGGCGCCCGCCAATAATCGCCAGAACAAGTGGAAGCCCTAAAAGACCCGCACGAACCACAGATTCCGAGTTGCCCCCGCTGCCAATCCACACTGGCAACGGATTTTGCACTGGACGCGGATACACGCCCAAATCGTGAATCGCCGGCCGATGCCCACCGCGCCAAGTCACTTTCTCTGATGCGCGCAAAGCCAGCAACAACTCCAGCTTTTCATCAAAGAGTTCGTCGTAATCTTTTAAGTCGTAACCAAACAACGGGAAAGATTCGATGAAAGACCCTCGCCCCGCCATGATCTCTGCACGTCCGTTCGAGATGCCGTCCAGCATGGAAAACTCTTCAAACACACGCACCGGATCTGCCGACGACAACACCGTCACCGCACTTGTCAGCCGAATTCGGTTTGTCTTTGACGCAGCCGCAGCCAACACGACAGCTGGAGAAGACGAGGCGTAATCCCTGCGATGATGTTCGCCCACACCATACACATCCAACCCGACTTCATCTGCTAGGACAATTTCCTCGACAACTTCCCGCAAGCGCTGCGCATGGCTCACCACTTTCCCCGTTTCAACATCCGGCGTCGTCTCTGCAAACGTGCTTACACCAATCTCCACTGCCAGTCCTCCTTTATCGCCAATTATCGCATGATTGACCGCTTCTTCAAAATCAAACAGACGTGACTTGTAGCCTGCCACGCTTGATGCGTTCTAGGCCAACAGAATCACGAAAAAGCCAGTCCAACAAAGCATAGCGAATGGCGCGGCACAAAAGGACAAGCGGATGATGGAGGTAGATGACAATCCGCGCCATTCATGTTACGCATTCGACAAATGGGAGATCTTGCGCAGTAAACGCGCATGCAGCCGCTTGGCAATTTGTTCAATCGGAAATACGTGGTCACATTGTTTGGCATAAGACAAGTAGAGGAGTGGTGTAGGATACTGCTTGCCCAAACGGATCATCCGAAACGGCAGTGGTTTGTCGAGCAGATGAAGCATATTGGTGACAGAGACAAATGAGTAGCCAGCGCCGTATTTGACAATGTCGAACAGCACTTGCATATTGTCGACGATGTGGTAGCGATTCGGCACACGCCCATACATATTGATAAACGCTTGCCCGACCATATCGCGAAACCCGATGAGCGGCGAACCACTCAACAAGACAAACGGCTTATCCTCCAATGCCCACACATTGCTCAAATCCGCCTCAATGCGCGGATATCCGTCATAGGGGTAAATCAACGCCAACTCATCTTCAAATAGTGACAGCGTATGGACACTCGGTTCCAAATTCCCGCCAAAATAAATGCAAAGATGCAGTTCTTCGTGTCCCGTTAAATTGAGCATCAGATCAGAATAGTCCGTGACGAACTTGCAATCGATGTCTGGATTGATGGCGTGCATTTCTTCAATCATCGTTTCGATCAGCGCTGGACAAAGTGTGTTATCAATGCCAATCCGCAGACTGTGGCTGTCCGTGATCGCGTTAAAAGGCGGGGTCAATTCGTGACTTTCCTGCCTGCTCATCAGCGTGGCTGCCTCCTCCATGTTCTGAAGCAGCTTGGCTGAATACGACAAGAAAAATTGCCCTTGCTTCGTCAATTGAACGCCGTCCCATTTTCGTTCTAACAGTTTGACGCCAAGTCCCCGCTCCAACCTCTGCAGCCGCATGCTGAGTGTGGGCTGTGTGACATGAAGCGCGCGCGCAGCGCTGGAGATAGACTTTTCTCGAGCAACAACCATAAATGATTGCAATTCTTCAAAATCCACTGTCCATCGCTCCCCTTCCTCTGTCGGTAAAAACCACGGAACATATCCGTGGTTTTTACCGGGAATCCAGGTTGTCATCCATTACGGCGACCATTCAGACACCGCCAATGCTGGCTTATCGTGTGTTTTCCGCTTCTTTTACCGCCAAACTATTTGACCAATTCCGGCACTTCACTCCACACTTTCAACATATCCGCGTAAATGTCTGGCCGCCAGTCCGGAATGCCAGTGATGGAGTTGTTTGTAAACAAGGGCAACCGTTCGCGCTGAGTATGGGCCAAAGCCAAATCAATGGTGGCCAACACAATGTCCTCCCTGTTCTCAATCGGCTCGCCGTAATAGGTCGAACCGATGGTGAAGGATGGGCCGGAGACCAAGCTCCCGCCAGGGAAATACGCGTTTAGGTCTTGCCCGACCAAGTTCGAACTTGCCACATACATGGCGTTTTCGATGGCGCGAGATTTCAATTGCGTATAGTATAGTTCCTTCCATCCTTCGATGTCGGAAACCGCGGTTGGATTGAGATAGAGGCGCGCGCCCAAAGCCGCATAATAGCGAGCCAGTTCGGGAAAGCAGTAGGTGTCATAGCATATCCCCACACCGACCGGCCCCCAGGGTGTGCTGAACAGGAGTGGATCTGTGCCTTTGGCCGCCCATTTCGACTCTGTTCCTGCCGGGTGTATTTTGCGATACCCGCCAATGACGCCTTCAGGTCCGATGACAGCAGCAGAATTATAGAGAATATCGTCATTGACGCCATCTCGCTCCGGCATGCCCAAGACGACGAACACCCCGTACATTTGTGTCAATTCGGCGATTTCATCCGTCGCTGGCCCTGGTATGGTTTCTGCATTCTGTTTTTGCATGTCTGGATGCTCATCATCTATCCCATAACCGGTCAGCGCCGTTTCCGGAAACAGGATGATGTCTGCCCCTCGCTTGGCTGCCGCTTTGATGTAGCTTTTGATTCTGGCCAAATTGCCAGCCTTGTCGCCCCAAACCGCATGAAAATTGACACTCGCCACAGTGACGATATCTTCCGCCTGTTTGCCTGATTCCACGAGACCTCCGTATGCCATGCGCCAACAACCTCTCCAAAATTTATTTTTGACACAGTTGAATCAGTGGCGGCAACTCAGCCAACCATGGGCACCGGACTGGACCAGTATTCGATAATATCCGCCGCGTTTAAAACCAGTCCGAAATTGTTCGTGATGTTTTTACAGGTGGCGTCGTGCAACTCTGCATCGTACCCAGCGCACGCATCCTGAACCAATGTGACATGATAATCCATCATAAAGCCGTCCCTTGCTGTCGACTCCACGCATACGTTGGTCGCCACACCGGTTATCACCAGCGATTTGCGTTTGAGATTGCCAAGAATCATATCCAGTTCAGTGCCAATAAACGCGCTGTAGCGATGTTTCTCCACTACAATGTCCTCGGAGGCGGGGCTCAACTTGTAAAACTCAGTGCCCCAGCTCCCTTTCTCACAGACAGCTATCGGATTTTCCTCCATGCGCTTCGACCACGCATCCGAGACTGTCTTATCATTGAGCGTCATTTGAATAAAAACAACGGGCACCCCATTTCCATGCGCTGTGTCAATCAGCGCCTGGAGCTGTGAAATGATGGCCTGCGCGGCTGTGACGTCTGATCCCCGCCTGGCACAAGCCCCGTCCTCGTGACAAAAATCATTTTGCACATCGACAATGACCAACGCCGTATCCTCGGGATTTAAATGTTCCTTCATTTGATTGTTGACCTCCTTGTATGAAAAACTCGTTTCATCCAGCAGTCACGCCAGTTGCATTACGCGCCATACGTTCCAGATTCTTGTTCCGGCGAAAGCGATGACGCCCCAACTTTGCAGGCATCGTGACAGGAACTCTCCAAGCTGCAGCACAGTGAGCAAATCGGGCCGCTGTGGAAAGGACAAAACGCAATGTCATGCGCTTCAAACGGATTTTTGCAGACTGTACACGTCACTTCCCCAGATTTTTCAAACCATTTCTCCATCGAACTGGTTCTGGCGATGTAGTACTTGCCTTTGGTGATGATGGCGATGGTCGGCGCCAGAATCATCGCCAACACCAGGGACAAAAACGGCGCGTAGGCTTGCAGCATCGGACCAAATACACCGAAGTAGGCAATGATGGAAACAACGGAAGCGATGATCATAGAACCAAAACCGACCGGATTGAAGTTGTAGAGATGCGCCCGCTTGAACTCGATGTAGGACGGGCTGAGTTTCAAGATGCGCTTGTTGATCATGATGTCGGCGACGATGGCGCCTATCCAAGCGACGGCCACATTGGAATAGAAGCCGAGAATCTTATCGATGGTGTTAAAGACGCCCAGTTCCATAATCAGCACGCCCACAACTACCTGGAACAACAGCCACACCACGCGTCCTGGATGTGTGTGCAAGGTTCGCGAGAAAAAGTTGGACCAGGACAAGGAACCGGAGTACGCGTTTGACACATTGATTTTGAGTTGCGAGAGAAGAACCAACAACGTGGCAATCAGAAGCGTTGCATACGGACTGCCAAACAGCGCGTGAAACGCGTAGTTGAACATCGTGATCGGCACATCCGCTTGCGCCGCCCCGGCGAGCGGTGTCACATATGATGCCAGATATGTGCCAATCAAGCTTTGAACGATGCCAATGAGGGCAAAGCCAGGCCCGCCAATGATGACCGCCCACGCCCAGGCCCTACGATTCTTGTTTGTCCGATCCGGCATGAAGCGCAGATAGTCGGCCTGTTCGCCAATTTGCGCAATCCCGGAAAGCTGTACGCCTGCCACCATACCGAACATCAGCGGAGAAAAACGGACACCGCTCTTGGATCCTCCGGCAAAGTGCATCCAACGATTGAGCGAAGACGGGTCATGAATCATGACGCCGCCAATGGCCAAGACCAACAAGGCAATCCATATCGGCTGTGTCCACTTTTGAAATTTCGTGAGCAGTGTCATGCCATAGAGCACAAGCGGAATGATAACCACGCCGCAAATGAGGTAGCTGATGAAAATCGGGATGTGAAAGAAATCCGTGATGGCCTGCCCCATAATCGCGCCTTCTAGTGCAAAAAAGACAAAGGTGAAGGTCGAATAAATCAACGAGGTCAATGTGGATCCCAAGTAACCGAATCCCGCCCCACGAGTGAGTAAATCCATATCGATGTTGTACTTGGCAATTTGAAAGGCAATGGGCGTACTGGTGAAAAAGATAATGATGGAGGTCACCAGGATCCCCAACAACGCATTGACGATGCCGTATGTGATGACCAAAGATCCGCCGATCGCGTAGCTCGCCATGGCAGCCACGCCGCCAATACCGGACAGACAAACCGCCCACGGCGACCACTTGCGAAACGTGCTTGGCGCATAGCGCAACGAATAGTCTTCGAGCACCGGATTATTCACAAGTTTATTAAAATTCCGATTACGTTTGCTCTGTTCAGCTGCTGGCATCGATTCCGACCTCCCCAGAGTATTGTTTGGTATCAGCGTTCGCTCTCTTTTCCATCCCGTCTGTCCCCAACCATTCACAATGGTTGTTCTATCACTTCAAAAGGTTGGGTGACGTGTATGCCATGCTGTGGCTTGCTCATAGGCATATCCCGCACAAAGGACGGTGGCCTCGGCAAACGGACGACCAATCAGTTGCAACCCAATGGGTAACCCGTCTGTTGAAAAACCGCAAGGAAGAGATAGACTTGGCATCCCCGTCACGTCGGTCGGAAAAGTGAATCTCGCGATGTTGAGCGCCTCGTCTTGGTATCCGATGCGTGGCGCCACATGCGGTAACGTCGGCGTGACGAGCACATCAACCTGGGAAAAGGCAGCCATGAAATCCTGATGGATGAGATGGCGCACCCGCTGCGCCTGCAAATAGCTGGCCGCCGGAATGTGCTTACCCGCTTCAATCATCAACCGCACATCTGGCGCATAGTCATCCGGGCGAACGCGAATCCAGTCATCGTGAATGGCCGCCGTTTCGCTCAAACAGATGGCCCATTCGGCCCCGGGCGCATACTTCATCATCGGGAGACTGACTTCGACGGTTTCGGCCCCCAGTTCACAGAGCACATCAATGGCCGCTCGAACCGCTTGTTCAACTTCCACATCGACCGCTTCAAAGTAGTACTGCTTGGGAATGCCAATCCGCAAGCCTTTTACACCGCCCTGCAGCGCTGCTGCATAATCCGGCACAGGCAAATCGACAGTCGACTCGTCTTTCGGATCGTAGCCAGCCATCGCCTGTAAGCCCAAAGCAGCATCTTTCACACTGCGGGTGATGGGGCCAGCGTGATCGAGCGACCACGCCAAGGGAAAAATGCCATAGCGGCTGACGCGACCATAAGTTGGCTTGATGCCGACTACGCCGCAACAAGCTGCAGGAATGCGAATCGATCCGCCCGTGTCCGATCCCGTTCCCAGAAAAGCCCATCCTGCGGCTACACTGGCAGCCGAGCCGCCGCTGGATCCGCCAGGGACCCGCTCTAGATTCCACGGATTGTGACACGGGCCAAAGTGCGGGCTATCCGTGGCTCCTCCTGCGGCAAATTCATGCGTTTGCACTTTTCCGAGCATCACCGCTCCGGCGTCAGCCAATTTCGCAACAACCGTCGCATCGTAATCCGGAATGAAATCCGCTAAAATTTTCGAACTGGCTGTCGTGCGAATGCCTTTGGTGTAATACAGGTCTTTATGGACAATCGGAACACCGTGTAATGGTCCTTTGTAAGCGCCCATCTCGATTTCTGCTTCAGCTTTTTTCGCCTGCTCCATCGCCAATTCGGAAGTTAAGGTGACAAACGCGTTTAATGTTGGATTGAACTGCTCAATTTGCTGCAACATCGATTCCGTCAATTCCACAGGCGAAATGTCGCGCGTTTGGATCTTTTTGGCGATCTCGATCATCGTGGCAAATGCGAACGTAGTGGTTGTCATAAACCAAATCGACCTTCCTTCCATGTCGGCGGCAACACCGGTTCCAATGCTTGTGTATCCACTTCCCGCAACAAGTCGATCTCCCGCATGAACATTTGCAACATGGGCGTCAATTTTTTTGCCTCTTCACCGCTCAGTTGGATGCCCGTGAACATCTCGCTCATGGATTGAAGCGTGATCGACACGTCTTTTGCGTCACAAAACATTACACCACCTCCAATCCTTTTATATATTCAGGCTTTGTTCAAGTGGTTGAATTGATGATTTTGAAAAAAACTAACACCACACTGTTAAAGTACCAGGTGAAATTTAACCATTCAACGGATTATGTCATTAAACATTACATAAAGGGGCATAAAGAATGTTGATACCCTTGGAGATGCGAATGGAGGAGACAGCCAATGTGAGAAAACTGGCTGTCAATGAGATGCACGCTTTATGTCCCAAGCAGACGACATTTATCGACAGACAAATGGTGTTGACATGAATATATTCCCATGTTATGGTCAAAAGGTCTCACTCAACACGAATGAAGGAGGTCGTCACGGATGGCTAGCACATTTGGATTTTTCGCATCGAATTGCATAAGCTTGTCTTCCCCGGCTGACCTCGCTGTGTATGTGAGCTAGAACTCACCTTCAGCATACACACTCCAGGCGGAGCGCCTGGAGTTTTTTGTATTTTCCTCCAGACCTCTTCGTGGATGGTGTATCAACACAGCCCTAGGAAACTTGTGAAAAAACCGAAGAATGATGAATCTGATGGATTTTCACAAGTCCCCTGATGCCGCTTCGCGGCACTCACCATCTACAAGGAGGCCAACTTGATGAGATCCCCTGAACATGTAAATCAAACTCAATCCATGTCGATGACCTGGATGTTTCGGTACCTGGTCCCAGTGAAGGGACGCATGGCTTTACTGCTCGTGTTGCTGCTGATCACAACAGGGTTTCAACTCGTCAACCCACAGATTGTCCAGCGCTTCATCAACACGGCGGCAGCACGAGGTGCCATCGCCAGTTTGCTGAATTTGGCTGCGATGTATCTGGTCATTGCCGTATGCAACCAACTGGTGACCGTCGCGGTCAGTTATCTCGGCAATGACGTGGCCTGGCGCGCGACCAACCAACTGCGGGCAAACTTGCTGCAACACTGCCTGCGGCTGGATATGCGCTTTCACAATCTCAAGACGCCAGGCGAAATGATTGAACGCATCGATGGTGACGTCACGAACATGTCCAACTTTTTCGCGATGTTCATTGTCCAAATTGTCGGTAGTTTCATTCTGCTTGCTGGCATTCTTGTCGTGATGTTTTTCGAGAACTGGGTCATCGCCACTGTCATGGCCGGATTCACCGCTTTGTCCATCGCCGTGATGGTTTTCATTCGCGATCTCGGTGTCACCGCATCGCAAGCCGAGCGGCAAGCGAGCGCGTCGTTGTTCGGCTTGATTGAAGAACGAATCGCAGGCATCGAGGATGTGCAAGCAAACGGCGCTGTCGGCTATGTGATGAACCGGTTCCACCGCGCCATGCACACGGTGTTCCAAACAGGGAGACGTGCGTGGATGTTGCGCGTCATTCCCTGGAATGCGACCGTGATCATGTTTACTTTCGCGGTGACTGCCGTCCTATTGGTAGGACTGCATCTCTATCTGACGGGAAAAGTGAGCTTAGGCGCGCTTTATCTGTACTTTCAGTACACGCAGATGTTGAACGATCCCATTGAGCAGCTTGGCAATCAAATGCAGGATTTTCAGCGAGCAAAGTCGGGCATGCGCAGATCGCGCGAGTTGCTCTCGCTGCAAAGTGAAATTCAGGAGGGAACAGCCGATTCGCTGCCAGACGGCCCTTTGCATGTCGTGTTCGATCACGTCAACTTCAGCTACAACCCTGCCGAACGCGTGTTGAATGACATCCATTTCGAGCTACGCCCCGGCGAATGCCTCGGCATCGTTGGACGAACAGGCAGTGGAAAATCGAGCATCAGCCGCTTATTGCTGCGGCTGTACAACGTGGATAGCGGGACCATTCGGGTTGGCGGGACGGATATCCGCGACTTGAAGTTCGAAACGATGTATCGTCGTGTCGGCATGGTCACGCAAGATGTGCAACTGTTTGACGGCACGCTGCGCGACAATCTCACACTGTTCAACCATTCGGTTGCAGATGAGGAGATTCTAAAAACGACCGAAACACTTGGACTGCGCCCATGGATTGACGCGCTGCCGGACGGACTGGACACACACCTGGCAGCTGGCGGGGCATCCTTGTCCGCGGGTGAGGCGCAACTGTTTGCACTGACGCGCGTGTTCCTGACAAAGCCCAGTCTGGTCATCCTAGATGAGCCGTCATCGCGGCTTGATCCAGCGACAGAAGCCACACTGCAGGCAGCCGTCGATCAACTGCTCGAACATTGCACAGGCATCGTGATCGCCCACCGTTTGTCGACGCTGGAACGGGTGGACAAAATTATGGTGCTGCGTCACGGCAACATCGTGGAATTCGGTGACCGCGCGACATTGGCGGCCGATTCGACTTCCTATTTCGCATCGCTTTTGAAATCTGACGCTCGGGAGGAATTTGCGTGACCGTAGGGCGCTTTTTATGGAAGTTACTTCGCTTTCGCTTCACACTATATATCGTTGATGGTCTACAGTGGTGTGCTTTTCACGCGCTGCCGCTGTTGACTGGCCTTGGCATGGACTGGTTCTTTGATCGTGTGACAAATCACTCGCACAGCGTCCTGTGGCTGGCGGCGCCGCTGTTCATTGTCGCCCTTGTACGCTGGACGCGCGTCGGTGTATTTTTCGGCGCTTTCTTCACATGGGTCACACATATCTACCACATCCAGGCCGTGCTGCGCACAAATATGCTGACGGGCATCATGCGTTGGCCTGGCCGCAACCTGCCTGCTTCTCCCGGTGAAGCGATGACCCGGTTCCGCGATGATGTGGAAGAAGTCGTCGAATATGTGGAATCATGGACGGATTTCTGGGGATTCCTCGTATTCGCAGTCATCTCCATCGTGATCATGGCGCGCATCAACTGGCTCATCACCGCTGTGGCCGTCTCTCCCCTGTTGGTGGTGACATTGCTGAACAATTTGTCCGGCAACCGCGCGCGCAAATACGGCCGACTGAACCGCGAGGCCACAGGGCGCATCACCGGTTTCATCGCGGAGATCTTTGGCGCAGTTCAAGCCGTCAAGCTGGGACAGGCGGAAGATCACGTGCTGGATCGATTCATTCAGTTGAATGAAAGCCGTCGCCAAGCAGCGCTGCGCGACAATTTGTTTCGTCAATGGATTCAGTCGCTCAATCAACACGTACTGAATGTCTGTACGGGCCTCATCCTGCTGATGTGCGCGACGCAAATGCGTCAGGGCCATTTCACCGTGGGCGACTTTGCGCTCTTCACGACATATCTGGCTTCGTTTGGCAACAGCGTGTCCCTGTTTGGCTATATGGTCTATCAGCACAAACGGATCCGCGTGTCGCTGGACAGGATGCGCGTGTTGTTTCGCCCAGGTGAAGCGGACAGCGTGATCGATCACGCCGACATCCATCTGTATGGGCCGCCTCCACTTGTCGAATCACCCAAGCAGCTTGTGACAGATAAGCTGCATTATCTGGAGGGCAAGGGGCTGACATACACGTATCCCGATTCTGACAACGGCATTCACGACATTCACCTGCGCATTGCGCGGGGAGAATTCCTCGTCATCACAGGCAGAATCGGTTCAGGAAAATCGACGTTGGTCAGAACACTGCTAGGCATGCTGCCGATGACGGGCGGATCGATTGTATGGAATGGCCAGTTGGTGGAAAATCCGGCGACGTTTCTTGTGCCGCCGCGGACAGCATACACCCCGCAGGTGCCACGTTTGTTCAGTGATCCGCTGCGGGAAAACATCACGATGGGCCGCGATGTAACGCACGAATCGTTGGACCGCGTGATTCGTCATGCCGTGATGGAGCAAGATCTTGCGGACCTGGAACATGGATTGGACACGTTCGTCGGCCCGAGGGGCGTCATGCTGTCCGGGGGACAAATTCAACGCGCGGCGACCGCGCGCATGATGAACACAGAAGCGGATCTGTTGATTTTCGACGATCTCTCCAGCGCATTGGACGTGGAAACGGAGAAACAGCTGTGGGAGCGGCTGTTCGCCGAAAACGACGCGACCTGTATCGCAGTTTCACATCGGCGGGCGGCGCTGGCCAAAGCGGACCACATCCTCGTGATGAAAGATGGGCGTGTGAGTGGCCAGGGCACCTTGTCCCATCTGCTGGAGACAAACGCGGAAATGCGTATGCTCTGGCACGGGGAGACGGAAGAAGAGCCAGAGGATGCGGAAGAGAAATTTGCGTAAGCGAACGCAAAACACGTTCCCAGCATGCATGAGCTGGGAACGTGCAGCGTTTGGGACAGACAGCGCCAGCATGAAAGCTGACAGGTAAGCCCGTACCACACGCATGTGAAAATCGAAGGGATGGTTATGTTCATCCCTTCATCCCGTTCACCACATATGTCAGGCGTAAGCAGACACGCCCATCAGTTCTTCTAACCCGACAAAACGGTACCCCATCGCCACGGCCACCTCAATAATATAAGACAGCGCATCAATCGTCCCCGCCACAGGCCCATCACAGTGTTGAAGCACAATGGAGCCTGACCGTATATTCGGCAGGACGTTCGCCGCGATCCGCTCGCCTGGAATGCCCGACCAATCCACAGAATCGACATCCCAAAGCACGATGTCGTATCCAAGACTATGGGTCTGTTCGATGACGCGAGAATCCAAATCTCCGTAGGGCGGTCGAAACAACCGCGGTCGTTTGTGAATGACTTCGGCTATCGAAGCGGAAGTGGATTCCAATTGGGAAATCAATTCATCCTGCGTCACCTTGGTCAAATGCGGATGGTTCCAGCTGTGATTCGCCACAACATGTCCCGCGTCGACCATCTGCCTCAGTACATCTGGGTGCTGCTGTACATGAGTTCCTATGCAGAAAAAGGCGGCTGGCACCTCGTATCGAGCTAAAATGTTCAAAATGGCCTGCGCATAATGATCATTTGGGCCATCGTCAAACGTCAACGCCAACCATTTTTCATTCGTAAGCACACGTCGAATGATAAAATCAGATGCGTATTCGCCACTTCCGTCACGCTTCTCTTTTACGTCCAAAGAAGTCTCCTCCTTTTCTTTCAGACAAAGTCACACGCTCATTTTGTGATCAACCGAAAACCACTAACATATATACTGTATATATGTTGCGATACAAATTTACAACTAACATTGCATATTTTAGATCACTCTTTACAAAAATCCCCTCTTTATCTATCATAACATGGTACACTGACCAAAATTAAAATATTCTGATTTAAACACCCACCAATATGTATGCGCTTTCTATGAAATGATTTGCAATAGATAAAGGGGGAAGAACATGTCTATTCAGTTAGACTCATCTGGTTCGCAAGGTCCCGTTTATATTCGACTGCTTCGCAACCGCTCTTTCATGTTGTTGTGGAGCGGCAATACCATTTCGGGCATTGGTGACACATTCTTCAGCATTGCTGTCATGTGGGCCATCTATTCGACTAGTCATTCGATGTTGCAAACTTCCTTCATTCAAGTGGTTGGACAACTGGATAGAATTCTCTTCGGCACAATTGCAGGTATCTTTGCGGATCGCTGGGACAGAAAGAAAATCATGATTTCTGTCAACATTTTATCTGCGGTCATTTTGGGCGCATTGGCCGCATGGATGGGCATGTCCGGGCATCTATCGACCGCGGCGATATACGCGGCCATCTTCCTGCTCAATGTTTTGAGCACGTTTTTTCAGCCAGCCTCAGCTGCAATGATGCCAGAAGTTGTGGGGCGTGACCTGTTGGCAAGTGCCCAGGGTCTCTTCTCCGCAGCGGGGAATACAGTGAGTTTAATCAGCAACAGTTTGGCCGGATTTGTCGTTGCGGCAGTTGGAGCCTTATGGGGCGTAGCAGGTGATGCGATCTCGTTCTTATTTCCAGCCTTGTTCATCGCCATGGCTAAGCTGCCCGCACATACAAAGGAACCCACATCAGCAGAAACATCCCCTTCGTTTATTCGCGAGATCATAGTAGGCTGGCGAGCCATTTCCAATCAACCTGTCGTAAAGGCTATGGTGTGGATAAGCATGCTGGTCAATGTAGCCTCATTTCTAGGCCCGATGACGATAGGCCTGATTCATGCTCGATTACATAGCGGCCCTGCTGCTTTGGGCATGTGGGGTTCAGCAGGTGTGATCGGCGCCGCAATCGGCGGGATACTCGCTGGTCCACTTGAAAGGCGAATCGGCGCTGGCCGGATATTGGCAGTTGGTTGGGTATTGACGGGATTGTGCATCATCGGCCAGGCAATCTCCATTTGGCTACCAGTTACGCTGGTACTGGAAGTCATCGGCGCAATGGGATTGACGGTGGGCGGTGTATCCATCGGTGCTGTCACAGACGTTTTGATCCCTGAAAACTTGCGCGGTCGAGTGTGGGGAATCTCAGGATCTTTATCTGTCATCGCGATTCCCATTAGTAGCTTGATTAGTGGATGGCTTGCAGATATATTCAGCCCTGTCGCGCTTTATGCAGTCGGTGGAATTTGGGTTGTAGGCGTAGCAGCGCTATGCTGGTTTAATCGGCATATACGCACTGCGCGCATCTAGAGCATCTTTGGTCGCTACCTCAAAAAGAGGGTAAAAATGGGGAGTTGCTGAAGATTTACCCTTACAAAATGGTATATACTTATTCCACGTTCAACTTCAATTGAGAAGTCGCGATAGAGAGGAAGATCCGGTTGAACAATCTAGCGTGCCTGCTTCAAGTCGCTCCCATTCTAAACAGTCTGTTACAGAACCAGGACGTGACTTTGGCCATCGCCAATACATCAGAGATTGTCTATTTCAAGGATGGCAAGACCATTCACGTCGGTCATGTCGGTTATAAGCTGCAGCCAGGGGATGGTCTCTATGAAGCCGTTCATGAGAAGCAAGAATATGTGGGTCTTGTCCCAGCAGAAGTCGTTGGCGTCCCCTTTCGCTCAACGGCGATTCCCATCCTTGATGAAGCTGGAAACGCGATTGGCGTGGTTGGGATGGCTGCAAGTTTGGACAAACAAAATACCATCGCGAATGTAGCGGAACACATCGTCGAAAATTTCAAGCAAATTTCCGCCAGCGTAGAAAATGTCACAGACGAAACACAGAAAATTTCCGAATCCCACGAGACCATTTTGCGAAGCGCGCAACGATCCAGCGAGCAAACGGAGCAGACGGCAACGATTATCGAGTTCATCCAAGACGTATCTCGACAAACAAAAATTTTAGGACTCAATGCGTCTATCGAAGCAGCGCGTGCGGGTGAAGATGGGCGTGGTTTTTCTGTCGTTGCACAGGAAATACGCAAACTTGCGGACAATACGAAAACAGCCGTGGGCCAGATTGAATCCCGGTTGAGCGAAATGAAGTCATCGGCACAAGACGTCGAAAAACATGTCGCAGATAATGCACAGTCCATTGAAACACAAGTCGCTTCCATTCAACAAGTGATGACCAGCATTGAAGAATTGCAGTCCCTTTCTGAGCAATTGTTTGAACTTGCCAGGGATTTTTGACAGGTGCAGGTTCTCTTGTGGTCATCAGTACACATCTATCGATTCGCATCTTATGGAATGTATTCTTGAAATCGAGTATGAATTGACAAAGATGAGCAACCACTTCTGAGAAAGACCTGCAACGGCTCGATTCCGATGCAGGCCTTTGCAACTTGATGACTTCTTCAAGATTTATTGGATTCTACCGCGATTCTGATTTTGCAATTACAATACACGCTCACTTAAACCAGCGAAACTGGTCTGCAGGTAATGGCAATTTGCAGACTTCTTTTTGAATATCTTCGTAAATGCGTCCCGATAAGGCGTGGCGCATCACACGCCTTCCACCAGGAGAGGCGTTGAGTCCGCCTCCAGCGTTTGTGTGCGGCGTCGGTCTGTAGCTCAAATCTATCGAAGCGGTAATGAGCCCTTCGTCGGTTTCTGCCAAAGTATGGCCCACAGTGTTTAAAATCATCGCCTTTCCGCCCAAAGCAGACGCAACGACGTATGCTCGATTGTCAATCGCCCGTGCGGGCAAAATCAAGGGTTCATATCCCGCAGCCGGGAACAAGATCATCTCTGCGCCTTGAAGGCCTAGCAGCCGCGCGCTTTCTGGAAACCAACTATCATAGCAAACCATCACCCCGATGCGGCCAAAATCGAGATCAAAAACCGGCAGGCTATCTCCGGGCATAATGCCATCAAACATTTCTTCTGGCCAGTATGGGTGCACCTTGCGATACCGCCCTTCTAACTCGCCATTCCTGCCAATCAACACCGCCGTATTGAAAAGCGTATCTCCATCTGCTTCAATCAATCCTGCCACGACATACATATGATGCTGTTTGGCTTTTTCTTGCAACAATTTTACTGTTGGTCCTCCAGGGATTGGCTCTGCGATTTCTTCTGCAGACCGAACGGCTCGAACTTCCCCAACACGATTACACATCTCTGGAAGCAACACAAGATCACTTCCAACTGCCCCGCTTTGATCCAACAGGCGCGCCAAATCGCCGAAGCATTCTTCCGGTGTGCGGAGATTGCCCTCTCCCCAACGAACTGCCGTCACACGGGCTTGCCTTGGCGCCACAGGATCGCAGGGTTCTAATTTTGCAGAATGCCACACGATGTTCCCACGCGAGACGAACCGACACCCCAATTGAATTTCCGCCGATACCACATCTGGCGGAGCCTGAAATACCTCTGATGCTTCAATCTGCCCGCCAGAACGCGCGAATCCAGTGATGATGTCTTG
Organism: Alicyclobacillus fodiniaquatilis; assembly: GCF_042678105.1. Classification (NCBI taxonomy): domain Bacteria; kingdom Bacillati; phylum Bacillota; class Bacilli; order Caryophanales; family Alicyclobacillaceae; genus Alicyclobacillus; species Alicyclobacillus fodiniaquatilis. The sequence continues at coordinate 24,009 of NZ_JBHUCX010000100.1, read as the reverse complement.
TGGGCACTGCCTTGGCGCGTGACCAGGCCGCTTCCACAGAATCATGTTGAGCACTTGCAGGGGAATATCGTCGATATCACTTGTCGTAAAACGCGTAGTGAACCGATACCAACCTGGTTTTACGGGTATTTCCTGCTGCCAATAACCGAAATTATAAACATTCCCGGTTCCGGATACGCCGAGTTCTCCTTCTTTCCAATGAAAAGCTGGTTTCGTAACCTCACGTGGCGCACAAATCCCCCAGTTCAATGGCGTATCATTCTCTGCCATTCTGAAGTCGTGGTTATTGATAAGATTTGTCATAACTACGTCCTCCTCCGTACCACCGCTCATTTAAAACACGTTCTGAGACATCAGGAGGAGCGATACTCCCAACTCGAAATTCCATACTTAAACTTGGCTTTAACGGATTCTGCTGTTGTTTCTATTTTCATAGTAATCAGGGTTATCCCCCAGCTTCGCTTTGACAGAATCCGTGATTTGATTTAGTTTTTCAATCGCTTCATTTTCTAGATGATAAAGTGCGCCTTGGATATTTTGCGCAAGTTGCTTTTCATTTCGGCATCCTACGATGGCAGTGGTCATTCCCTTTCTAGCGATTGCCCATGCTAATGAAAGGGTTATCATGTCAACGCCCAGTTCATTGGCAAGTATTTGGATTTCCTTCAGTGCAATTTCAATCTCTTCCTCCGCTCCGGTTTCACCATGTCTGGATCCGGTGCCGCGGCTAAAATGAAAATGCCTCGATCTCGCCTGCATCGGTTTAACTGCTTCCAAAGAAGTATAGTTACCGGTCAATAGCCCTTGTTGTAACGGCATATATCCGATAACGCCAATTTCGTTTTCAATGCAGTACGGAAGTATGTGCGCTTCAATCGCCCTAGAAAGCAGATTATAGGCAAGTTCATTGACAACAAAAGGAACGCCTGTTGCTTGCACTGCTTTCATCTGCTCGACGCCGTGATTGCTGATGCCAATATGACGAATTTTCCCTTCTTGCTGTAATGCAGCCAAGCCATCGAAAGCCTCTTGCAATGTTGTGGGATTGGAGATAAGGGATACATCATTGGTAAAATGCTCGATAGCATGCGGTTCCACCGGCCAGTGCACCATGTAGACATCGATATAATCGGTTTGCAATCTTGCCAGACTATCTTCACAGTGTTTTCGCAAAACGGATGGATGTAAATTGGCCGGCGTAATTTTGCTGCCAATAACCGCCATCTCCCGCTTTCCTTTCAATGCGTTCCCCAAGGACTTCTCACTTTCCCCATTGTTGTAGACTTCAGCGGTGTCAAAATAGTTGATGCCGACATCCAGCGCTTGATGCACGATGTTGTTGACATCTTTCTGGCTCTGCTCACCCCAATAGTCCCCTCCACCGTACTGCCAACAGCCCATACCCAATACGCTTACATCTAGATCCGAAGAACCGAGTTTCCGCTTTTCCATCGTATATCCACCTCCTTTTTCAAGAGATTTCACTCGCAGGCAATATATCTGTGCTCAAGCACGTCGGGCACCAAAATTTCTCGATATAACCGATAACCAAATCAGTGCCCTTTTCATGACTCACGTAGGGCGGCATCGCTGGATTGTACATCGCATCAGTCAAATCGCGAACCAACAACACTTTTTTGCCCCATCGAGTCATTTGTTTGATACCAAATGATCGCTCAAGTATGCACATGTTCGTGTGCACGCCCAAAATCAGGATGTTGTGAATCCCTTTCTGTTCCAAGAAATTGTAAATCTCGTGACCGTCGTCAGATATCCCATCACAGGTTTGGTCGATCTCAATCTTTTCATGTTGGCGCGTCCATACCCAAGCGGGCTCAGTCTCATTTGTGTCAGAACCCCCATCCGAATCATCGATGGGCAAAGGAATGTGCGCTCTTTCCTCTGCAATGTTCGGCAACGCACAGTTTGGCGCTTCCTGCACGCGGTTGCGTGCAGGTGTACCTGCGTAAAAATCCATCGTATCGGAAGGCGAGTGAATAATCTGAACGCCGCGAGCTCTAGCTGTTTTCACCACTTCGTTTACACGCTCAACCATCGCATCAACGCGTTCCGATGCGCCCTTGGACCAATGCTTATCCCACATATCACAGATGATAAGGGACGTCTCGTCGGCGTTCCTCGACTGCGCTTCATGAACTTGCTGCCAAAAATTCCAGCCCCTTTCATCTTGTTGCAGTATCTGACTTCTTGTATGCAAAACAAGCGGTTGCTCCATCAACGTCACCTCAATTTAAGTATAAAAGGACATTATTTCGTGCTGTTGGATTTCAACGATGACAGGAACTTGACGGCTCCAGGGTCGGCTGTAAAAGAACTCGTGTCAAAAGGTTGCCCCATTGCACTTTGAGAAGTTTTAATATATTGAGCTAATCCGAGATTTTCAACTCCTTGGACATATTGGTTCCAATCTTTGTCGATAGATTTCGATCCATCAATGAACTCGCTCATCCATTGACTGACGAAATTATCGATATTCGTTTGTTCCATCGAATATTGTTGAAGCGCATTTGTCGGTATCCAAACATCACCTGGATACACATACTTCGGCTGATGTCCTGCATAATTCTGCTCTGTCTCCAATTGGAGAAGTGTTTGGTTCCCGGAACCATCTGGTGTGAATGGCGGAATTGCGACTGCCCCGTTACGCCACGCTTCAGACTGATAAAAGGGTCCCATTTGGTCCCAACCGGAGTTTTGTTGTGAATTTCCAGCATAAAATGTACTCCAATTTGTGTTGAACAGCGCTTGCTTGCCCGTAAAGCCCAATTGTCCCTTTTTCGCCTTTGTCCAATACTTTCCTTCCGGTCCGAAATCCGCGATTTGTGTCCCAGTTGGTGTCCAAATAAAATTCAGCAATTTCATCATCTTGATTTCTTGGTCTTTCGTCGCCTTGTTCGTGATGGCGAATGTTGGGTTGCCTGGGTTGTTTCCAGAGAAGGCTGCATATTGAACGCCACTAGGCCCTTTTAACGCGGGGACCGCCAACCAATTCAAAAAACCGCTCTTGGGGTCTGCGATATTGTCAATAAATGAGTTTGATCCGCCATCAGGTACCACGGCGACTTTACCTTGAGCGATTTCACGCTTTGCCGTGTCCATATTTTGACTCAAAGCTTGATGATCCAGTAAGCCTTGTGTGTACAGACTGTGGATGTATTCTAATCCTTGCTTCCATTGTGCTTGAATCGGCGCAAAAACCACTTTCCCATTGTTGATATCAAAATAGTCAGTCCCATCGTCATAGATAAAAGCATTCATCAAAAATGTGATTGGATTGCTATAATAACCGTCCGTCGCCCCAGTTAGTGGAATCAAGCCATGTTGTTTGAAAACTTGCAGTACGTGCGTAAATTCCTGGGTTGTTGTCGGCATCTGGAGTCCGTATTTTTTGAGTAAACTTGTGTCGATCCACATTCCACTCGACCAGAAACAGTGAAAACAGTAGTTATAGCTTGGAATGGCATAGATATTTCCGTCCGGCGCAGTCACATCCTGTTTTAGGCCAGGAACTGTCTGGATGGCTTTTTGAAGATTGGGGGCGTACTGCTTGATCAAGCTGTTCAAAGGCACAAGGATCCCCTGCTGCGCATATTTTAAGATGTCGGCGTTAGAGAATGATCCATTCCAAAATACATCTGGATAGTCGCCGCTCGACAACAACAACGACTGTTTGGTCGTTACATCACTATTTGGAACTTGCACCCAGTTAATTTGCATGTTGAATTTTTTCTCTACGTACTTAGTAAACCAATTCGTTTTCAAATTGATAATATCCGTTGGCGGCGAGGCAAACATAGAGATGACGTTAGATCCCGACGACGTGTTCGCTGAAGAATTGGAGGACGATGTATCATTACTACAGGCAGTGACACTGAATCCAAGGACAGCGACTGTACCAATCGACAAAACATTCCTTTTGAAACGTCTTGATTTCATAATGGATTATCCCCCTATATTATCTAAAATCATCCTATCTTCGACAATCAGAATCTACACACATGCTGGATGGATGCTGGCGCTCACTCTTTCACCGAGCCAATCATCACCCCCTTGACAAAGTACTTTTGGGCGAGCGGGTACATGAACAACACCGGAACGCTGGCGACCACAATGAGTGAATACTGCAGCAACGTCTTCATGTCCTCAAACATCTTCAACTGCTCCGGCGACAGCGTCATCGAACTCATAGACACATTGTTCAAAATCAAGACCTCTCGCAAAACCAACTGTAGGGGATAGAGACTCTGTGAATTTAAGAAGATCAACGCATTAAAGTAGGAATTCCAATTTGCCACCACTGACCACAGCACCAACACTGCGATAATCGGCTTCGACAGCGGCAACACAATACGCAACAGAAAACCGATGTCACTGCAGCCATCCAGTTCTGCCGCTTCGTATAAATCCTCTGATATCGTCGACTGAAAAAATGTCTTCGCCACAATCACGGAAAATACGCTCAAGGCGGAAGGGATGATCATCGACAACCGTGTGTTCAACAGTCCCAGCGATTTGACCAACAGATAAAACGGAATCAACCCACCACTGAACATCATGGCAAACAGCAATGCCCAAACGAAGAATCTGCGTCCGTAAAAATCCTTTTTCGACAACGGGTACGCCATCATGATGGTCAACGCGACGCTCAAAATGGTTGCCCCGACCGTATAAATCAACGAGTTGAGATACCCTGTCCACACCTCTGGATAGCGAAACACCGCCTGATATCCATACAACGTCGGCTTCACTGGCCACAGCCACACCTTCCCCGCTATCACGGCCGAGGCAGAGCTAAATGACGAACTAAACACATAGACGAGTGGGTAGGCAACAATGATCAGAATGATGCTCAAGAAAACATACACAGCCGTCAAGAAGATCCGGTCTCCCGTCGATTCCCGCACTGCAACCGATGTTTTCATTTGTTTCCCCTCTCCTTAAAACAGACTGGTCTCTGACACTCTTCTTGCGACAAAGTTGACAATCAAGATAAGTACGAACCCAATCACCGAATTCATCAGCCCGACCGCCGCCGCAAAACTGAAGTTCGCATCGACCAACCCCATTTTGTAGGTGTAGGTAGAGATGATTTCAGAAGCACCTAGATTCAGTGAATTTTGCAGCAAGAAGGCTTTTTCAAACCCCACGCCCAAAATCCCGCCTACGGCGAGGATAAAGAGAATGATAATCGTCGGACGGATCGCGGTGAGATCGATATGCCAGATCTTTTGCATCCGGGACGCACCATCAATTTTTGCCGCTTCATAAAGTTCCGGATTGACGTTTGATAGCGCCGCCAGGTAAATCACTGCGCCATAACCTGTTTCTTGCCAGACACCGGACCAGACGTAGAGGGAGGGAAATGCCTTGGAACTTCCCAAAACATTCGGAACATTTTGGATGCCAAACAAATGCGCAATCTGCCCCAAAACACCAGCCGAAGGCGACAAGATGATTTCCATCATCCCGACCATGACAACGGTCGAAATAAAATATGGCGCATACGTAAACATCTGCACCGTGCGTTTGAACCGCTCGTGTTTGACCTCATTGAGCGCCAGTGCCAGAATGACTGCGGCCGGTGTGCCGACCAGCAGTGAATAGATGCTGATGGTCAAGGTATTGCGAATCACCGGCCAGAAATAAGGAGAATGATAGAAAAAAGAGAATTCCTGCATCCCAATCCATGGGCTGTGCCAAATGCCTTGCACAGGATTGTAATTGCGAAAGGCAATTTGGGCGCCCGTCATGGGAATGTAGTTAAAGGTCACCAGAAAAGCGAACGGCAACGCGATGACCAAGTACAACTGCCAGTGCCGCTTGATTTTTTTCAGGGGTCCACGCGTTTTCACTTTTTTAGATACCTGCGTCTGTTTGGCTATCGCTAGGTCTGTATTCAAGTTGATTCCCCCTTTGCCGCACTTGGGCATGGTAACAGGACTCAATGTACGTACCACTCCTAAGCTTCTCGAACCACGCCCTTTTTCAAAATCAGATTCCCCTTAAACGCCCGATCGCTTGTGGCCACAATGACAAAAGCTTTTTGCGCTCTTTCATAAAATCCAAACCGATCCAGATAGTTAAAATTTGCAAAAGAAGTTTCCTGCGCTCGCAAAATGCGATGATATTCTTCCCAATTGTCAGGCGCCCGCTCATCCTGAGCCAGCGCCATGACGATTGCTGCGCTTGGGACAGATTGATCCAATGGAAAATAACGCATGATCGCATCCAACAATGGCAGGATGTTGTGCCCATCGTATCTGATCAAACGGTTGGCATAAGCAGTCGCCGGAAAGTTTCCGTCCGCCAACACAATTTCATCGCCATGCCCCATTTCCATGAGACATTTCATCAACTCTGGCGAAATGATACTGGGAATTGACTTGAGCAATAGATTCACCCTTTTCGACAATGATGTCCTCTATGACGGCAAAACTGCTTCTTCCCGGTTATCGTCCTTCCAGAATCGCTTGGGCCAGAATTTTTTCAGCCACTTCCATGGTTTTAAGCGCGTCGGCAAAATTCGATTGCGGTTGCTTGCCCTCCTTTACGGCGTCGATAAATTCGCGGTTTTTACTTTGGAAACCGCCATAGACGTACAATTCGTCACTCCCCGTCATTTGTCGCACATCATACTCAATCCCCAACACATCCCCATCGGCGTACAAGTATCCTTTATGCTCATGCTCTGCCTCCACCGCAATGTTGGGTGCATGCATCTCCACCGAGAAAATCCGCCTGCCGCTTGACCAGCTGTTGATGAGATACCCTGTTGAACCGTTATCAAAGTGCAGCGTTGCGGAAATGTAGTTGATATCCGGCACCTGAACGCGCTTTGTCACACTCTCAATTTTGATTACCTCTCCACCGCAGATCCAACGCAGCGTATCGATGGAGTGCACCGTATCGTCCATCATGCGGTCACGAGCACCTAAAAAAGGCTTGATCTCTGATTTGTAAAACCGGCAAACCGCATGTGTAATGGCGCCCCGTTTCAAGCATTCTTCCCTGAGCTGCGTCACCATCGGTGAACTGCGTCGTTGAAAGCTGACTTGCGTGATGCAGCCTTGTTTTTCTGCCATATAGGCAAGTGCTTGAGCTTGATGAAAGGTGAGGCCCATCGGCTTCTCAATGCATAAATTGAATCCCTGTTCAAGACACCACATCCAAATATCAAAGAAGATGTGCGGCTGACCAATTGCATAGACAGCATCCGGTTTGACTTCATTCAACATCTGCTTAAAATCCGTATAGCGATTTTCAATCCCATATTTATCCGCTGTCTTCTGCAGCGGTTCAGTATTTACATCACAGATACCGACAAATTGAACATCCTCAAAAGAGGCCAGGGACGGGTAGTGAACCGTATTGGCCATGTGGCCCGCCCCAATCATCGCGACCTTCACTTGATTCAATGCCGCCATGCTGCTACTCCCCCTTGTTTTGAAATAGTGACCTTGCATACTGAATGTCTTGTTGGATGAGACGATCCACCTCTTGTTCGGCCGTATATTCAGCTGTCAAACAGATGACGCCTTCATATTTCCGTTTCTTTAGATACGCCGCGACACGCGGCCAGGAAGAAAGTCCATTGGGCCCAGTGGTGAAATGGCGTTGCCACTCTGCCAATTGCGCCTCTGGGCCATTCACGCGGCGATAATACGCATTTTTCAAATTGACCATGCAGAGTTTCGACCAGACAATATCAAGTCCATATTCCGGCTGCTGACCTGCCAAGGCATCATGCGCGGAGTCCCAAATCGCGCCGACATATTTCGGATCAAACGATTCCAGCAAATGCAAAAGCCCCATCGAATCGACGACATTGTTGCCATAGTGTTGCTGAACGCCAATTTTCACACCGTATTTTTCTGCGAGCGGCAATAAACTTTCCAACTGTTGCTGCGCCTCTTTTTCAGATGCCAGATATCCCTTGTCAGGATCTATCACCGGCATGATACGAATGACAGGCACACCCGCCATGGCGCACCCTGCAAATACTCGTTCATCCGTGACGCTGGCGACGCTGAATATTTTCAAGCCGAATTCTGCAAATTCACTTGCTAACTTAGGCAGCCCCTTTTCGGCTTGATCAGGTTCGAGCTGATATCCTTCTCGCAGCGGGAACTCGATTCCGTCAAAGCCCAATTGGCTGAGCCATTTCCCCAAGTCTGAAACACGCTGTGTCTTCCACGGCTTGGTGAACACAGAAAAAGATAAATTAGACATGATACACACTTCCCCCAATTCGTTGATACTCAACCACGATCCCGCTTGCCGTCCACCTGACATGCAGTGCGATCAACAATGAATTAAACAGAATTTTAAAATACTCATAATCAGTTGATTCAAAGATAATACTCCGATCCACTTATGTCAATATACGAACAAAGTTATCTATTGGCGCATTCTGTTGATTTATGATTTTGCATTAATTATGATTAAATATTGGATTATGGATGTCCTGAGTGAAAACAGAGTGAAAAGATGGTGAGCCCAATATCCGGAACAAGCAAAGACCAAAAAGGCACAAAATCCATCATTCTTCAGACACTGCGCATCCGAGGGCCGATTTCCCGCGCAGTGCTATCAGAAATCACCAAATTGAGTCGCGCCACCATATCTGAGGCGATTACCAGTTTTATAGATGATGGATGGATCATTGAGACGGAAAAGATGGAATCTAGAGGTGGAAGACCAGCGATCTCCCTTGAACTGGCACCCCATACGTGTGCGATTATCGGCGCGGATTTGGATGATCAAGTTTGGACCATCGGCGCATTTGATTTATGTGGCAACAGAATCCATTCCATGCAAGTTTATGTTGAGGATTCATCTCCTGAAATCACAATTCAAACTTTATTAAATTCCCTCCACACCTTTATTAAGGATTTAGACATAACTCCCATCCCATTCATCGGGATCGGCTCTCCAGGACTCGTTGATTCCGAAAATGGAATTGTGCAAAGTGCAGCTGATTTAGGTTGGAAACACGTCGAAATTGGCAAACGAGTGGAGAAACATCTGGGTTGGCAGGCGGTCGTTTTAAACCGGTATCGCGCCCGTGGGCTTGCTGAATGCAGATATGGGGCCGGCAGAAATCACAACGAAATTCTTTATATCGGCGTCGGTAACGGATTGGCAGGCGGACTCTATTTAAATCGTCAATTAATTACAGGGTTTAATGGAGGCGCAGGTGAAATTGGGCATATGACCATTGAACCAAATGGACCCATTTGCCCTTGTGGGAATCGCGGTTGTCTGCAAATGATTGCATCAGGCCCTGCTTTAGTACAGGAAACAAGACGTCTTCTATTCGAAGGCGCCGCTTCTCGCTTAAATTCGGATGCTTCATTTGATTTAAGTCTATTAAAACCACTTGATGTCTGCAAAGCAGCCAATGAAGGCGATTCCGTGGCAAAAGAGGCTGTTGAAAAAATCGCCTCATATCTCGGCATCGCCATGGCCAATCTGGTGAATGTCATTAACCCTGAGGTCATTATCTTAGGCGGCGTCATTCCCAAGGAATGCCCTCACTTTGTGAATACATCCACAAAAGTGATGCACCAGCGGGGTATGAAACCGCTCGCCACATCTACATTCGTCAAAACAACGGTTTTGAATACCTTCGGTGGGGCTCTAGGCGCGGCAAATTATGCGTTAGATCGCTATTTGACCTACCCCATTCTCGCAAATCTGCGCGAAACAGCCAAAGCTGCAAACCAGCAGTCGCCGTGATCGACCAAATGTATTCATATCGCCTAAGTACAAGGGCCTTTGCGCCCCGGTGATGAAAAGTTTCGACTGAGGTGATTATCTTGTCTGCACTCATCCCCGGTGATATGATTCTCGCAGTAAATCACTTCCATGGGAGGTTTCATATGTCTGAGGTGTGTCTGTTTAATCCGTATGATCCGGCCTTTCTCGCAGATCCTTACACGACTTACCGCACGTTATTGAATCAAGCGCCACTATTCAAATTGCCGGCAGATTTCCTGCAGCGCAGCTTATCGGATACCGATTGGTGCCTATCGCGCTATGAAGATGTATCGCTCGCGCTGCGTGATAGACGATTTGTCCGCGAGTGGGAAAATGCGAAACCTGCTCAAGCTCAAGCTGAGGCAGCGGCAAACCCGCATCCCACCCCCCCGCCGATGTTGCAGACATACTTTGCGGGGATGAACAGTATGATGTTGTTTCGCGATCCGCCCGCGCACACCCGCTTGCGTACCCTTGTGAACAAAGCGTTTACCCCGATCGCCATCGAGTCGCTCCGCCCGCGAATCACCGACCTAGTCGAGTATTTGCTACAGCCGCTGACGAGCGGATCACAAGTGGATTTGATTTCAGAGTTTGCCTTGCCACTGCCTGTCATGGTCATTGCCGAGATGTTGGGGGTCGCTGTGGCGGATCGAGATTTGTTCAAATCCTGGTCTTTACGCATCGCCCGTTCGATTGACGCTACGCTTTCGGATCCGCAAGTGTTGCAGGAAGCCGCAGAGGCTTATCGGGATTTGTCGGCATATCTCAAAGACGTCATCGCAGACCACCGCCGCCATCCTCGCGAAGACATTTTGACAAACCTGATTCGCGCAGAAGAGGACGGCGAGCGGCTGAACGAACAAGAATTGTTGTCCAGTTGCATCATTCTGTTGGTTGCTGGCCATGAGACCACCACCAATTTGATTGGCAATGGTTTTTGGACGCTCCACCGCCATCCGGACGCTCGTGAATTATGGCGGGAGCAGCCTGAATGGTCCACGTCAGCTGTAGAAGAAATTTTGCGCTTCGAACCGCCTGTGCAACGGACAATGCGCTATGTATCCGATACGGTTCAAATGGGTGATGTGCTTTTGAGCAGAGGCGACAGCGTCTATCTACTTTTGGCAGCGGCCAATCGCGATCCTGCCGTGTTTGCCAACCCAGATGTATTCGATATCACGCGTAAACCGAATCGCCACCTGTCCTTTGCGGCAGGGATCCATTTCTGCCTTGGCGCGCCACTTGCTCGTCTTGAAGGAGAAATCGCGCTGACGCGGTTGGCGCAATCTTCATTGGTCGTGGATAGTGACGTCCCACTCTGGCGCAATATGACGGTATTACGAGGACTGGAAGCGTTGCAAGCGCATGCTGAGTAACGGGCAATGACTTCGCATTCGGTTGGCTGGGGGCAAGTGGACAACGAGTTGCCCCCACTCAAATCGCTCAAAGTTTGTGCCCGCCCACCAGTTGATGCTTCATCCACGCATTCTGCGGCAATCTATCACCTTCTGTGATAAGGATGTCATATAATCGAGTTCGCAATTCGGATAGGATTTTAGCATCGACACGATCAATCAAATTGTCGAGTTCACTGGGATCCTGTTCCATGTCGTACAGTTCGTCAATGTCAGTCGTATTCCACACGTACTTCCACTTTTTCGTCCGAATCATTCGTTGTGTGTAGAGACCAAATTGCTGGCCATTATATGTGGAAACCACTTCTTGCCTCCAATTTTTTGGCGTGTCTCCGTTGAGCATCGGAACAAGTGACTTGCCAGTGAAGTGTTCAGGGACTTCAATACCCAGCAACTCCAAAATGGTTGGTGGCAAGTCAAGCGTGTTGTATATGAAATCTGACCGGATTCCTGCCTTCCAACCACCACTTGGATAATGTATGACAAACGGGACACGCACGACGTCGTCGTACATGATGTAGTGTTTATCCATCATCCGGTGTCCTCCGGACATATCCCCGTGATCCGCAGTAAACACAATCACTGTATTGTCCATCAACTGGTTGCGTTCAAGATATGCCAAAATGTCGCCTATCGCATCATCGACCTGGCTGATGATGGCGTAATAGCGGGCTACAATCGGCGCCCAATCTTCCCACGTAAAGTGTTCAATGTTCCAATTCAGCAGTTGCTGCCTTTGAATGTACGGTTTGTTTGAGAACTCATCACGGAAGCTTCCCCATTCGGGGATCGACTCCGGTTTGTACATCTCCGCGAATTGTTGTATGGGTCTGCAAGGTAGGTGCGGTTCGTAGAAATCCAGCCGCACATGCCATGGCGCCTGCTTTTTCGCGTACTTGCCAATCAAACGGATGGCTTGTTTCCCCAGCCAATGCGTATGCGCGTGTGGCAGGTCAATTGGATTGACCTCCCCAAGCCATCCCTGCGTAAATTCGACGGATATTCCCTCATCTTGAAGGTATCTATGATATTGATCATCCGCTACGTAGTGATGGTACCCATAATCCAGCGGCGTGTACGTAGGGTGAACGTGCCACTTGCCTACATAGCCTGTTGTATATCCCGCCGCTTGCAGCGCCCTTGGCCAGGCATAAGCCTCTGGCTGTAGCGCGCTGGTCGGCAAGCTCAAATCATAATTCCATAGTGCGTTAAATGTTTCATTGCGCCGCCCATGCATCAAGGTTTGGCGGGCAGGACAACAGAGCGGGATCGATGTGTACGCATGTTCAAAAGACATGCCGTTGCGAAACAATCTATCGATATTTGGCGTCTTCACCGGGTATGCGTTCGCAAAACCGATGCAGTCAAACCGCAGTTGATCCGTCACGATGACTAACAGGTTGGGTTTCATGCGTCAATCCCCATTTCGAAGTTTGGGTTTTCCTGATGTTACAGTGGGTCGCATTCTATGCTTTCAAGGCGCCAGAAGTAAGGCCGGAAATATAAGTCCGCATGGTAAAAATAATCAGTACAACGACGGGTACAGTGGCCATGACGTAACTGGCAAAAACGGGCCCAATTTTCTCTACGTCGCCAAAACTCGCTGCATAGTAATTGATTCCCGCAGAAATTGTGAATTTGGCGTGAGCGCCCAGCGCCACAACCGGCCACAAATAGTCTCCCCAGACGTGAAGCGTCTGCAAAATCGCAACGGCGCCCAAAATCGGCCAAGACAACGGAACGGCAACCTTCCAAAACAAGTAGATTTCGCTTGCGCCATCCATGCGCCCCGCCTCGAATAACTCTTCTGGCAACGCATCGAAGAAAGAGCGCACAATAAAAATACTGATGGCCAATCCGTTTGCCACATAAGGAAAGATGAGGGCCCACTCTGTATCTAGAATCCCTAGAGACTTTACCTCCATAAATAAAGGAATGATGGTCAGCGTGCCTGGAATCATCAGGAGTCCCAAAAATATGCCGTACAAAAGACGTTTCCCTGCGAACGAAAATCGGGAAAATGCGTAAGCGGTCAATGCACTCAGCGCGACAACGAGTATCACGGTGACGACTGTGACACCGAGCGTGTTCTTGATAAACACCCAAATCCCGCTCCAAGCCGCGATATAGTTTTCCATGTGCCATTGTTTAGGGAACCCAAACGGTTGCAGTGTAAACGCCTGATTGTCTTTGAATGAATTCAAAACTACGAATAAAAGTGGGTAGTAAGTCAATACAATGAGCAGCCAAAGCGCCCCGTGGCTCCTCCACTGAAACCTGCGAGTCATGCCATCCCATCCTTTTTTCGGAAGCGAAAAGTCAACAAAGTGAGCAAGAGCACCGCCAGAAACATCAGTGCCCCGATGGCCATTCCGAGTCCGTATTCATCGTAGGAGAACGCTGAATTGTACATATCGACACCAGGCACCATCGTGGCGTAACCTGGTCCCCCCTGCGTCAAAACCAAGATCACAACGAAATGTTGGATAGAGGCGATGATTGAAAAGATGGCAACCAGGCGAATCTGCCCCATCAGCATGGGAATATCAATCGCTTGAATTCGCTTCCAGATCGATTTCCCATCCAATGCGAAAGCATCGTACAAATCAGTGGGGATATTCTGCAGCCCGGCCAAATAAATGAGCAGATACAGATTAGAGACCCATGGGAATCCGACAAAGAGCAGGCAGTAAATCGCGATCACAGGATTGGCAAGCCATGTGTTCGTCAGTGACGATAGCCCCACCGTACGCAACAAATCGTTCAGGAGTCCAGATTGCGGATTGAAGATATTTCCCCAGATTTCAAACGTGACAATTGGGGGAATCACCATTGGAATAACCAACAACGGTTTGTACAATCGCCCGAGTCTACTTCGGTGGTTATAGAGGAGTTCGGCGGCTAGAAGCGGCATTGACAAAGAAACAATCATCCCACCAGCGGTCAACACCGCCAAATGGAAAACTTCCACGCCGACATGACCACTCGTGAGATACGCAACAAAGTTATGAAGGCCAATGAAAGTTGGACTGTTGAATCCATCCCAATTGAAAAAGCTCATAACCAGCCCATCGACGGCAGGATAATAGGCAAAAATCAACACAAATAACAAGCTGGGGAGGATCATCAAATACGGCGCAACATTTACTTTCCGCCTGCGTTTCTTGGCGGACGTGTGGGCGGTAAGTTCAGGCGAGTGCTCTACCATGTTGACGGCATCATTCATCGCTATCTCCCTCTCTTCAAACATCCATCGATGCGTTTGCCCACAAGCGCTAAGACACAAAAAAATGCTCCCTAACCATCATTGGCCAAGCCAATGTATCGTTACGGAGCCTCCGGTGGTCCAGTCGGCAACCAGTTGTGATGAGATGTTCAGGCAGTTTCGCCTTTATGCACATGTTGCAAAATTTTATCAGTGAGTATTGCAACAACATCACGATAATCTGGATCACGATACAAATTCGCAAGTTCATGTGGATCCGTTGGCAAGTGATACAATCCCCCATCGCCTGGCGCTGGATCTAAGCAAAGCGTTAACTTCCAGTCGCCATCTCTGACCATCACGAGTCTGTCCGCGTGGCGAATGCCAAATGAACCGAGCGTCAATTCACTGAAGACGGGGCCACTTTCGGGTTCCAAACCTTCTAGCAAGGAAGGTAACAAACTAGGCGCAGTATCGTCAGGGTATTTGCAGCCTATGAAATCCAGCAAGGTTGGTAAAATGGAATGGATGGCGACAGGTGTCTTGATTCGCTGATTGGTGACCCAGGATTTTGGGAACGAGACGATAAACGGAACCTGAACCGTCGTCGGGAAAAATGTTTGCTTTTGCAGCAACCCATAATCCCCGAGATGCGTGCCATGATCCGATAGAAAGACGATGATTGTCTGGTCAAGGAGTTCGTTTGAGTCTAATGCATGCAATAACTTGCCAATTTGATCATCGATGTAAGAGACGTAGTTGTAATAGTAGTAACGAGCGCGGCGAATCTGGGCGTCGGTCAACCGGCGGGATCGACTAAATTTTGCAAGAGAATCACTGACCCAACTTGGCGATGAGACACTCGTGCGCTCTACTTCCGCTGGATACCGAATGTCATCTTCAGTCACCGCATCGAGGAAAGCGGCTGGCACTGTAACGGGTGTATGGGGACCATTAAACGACACCCGCATGAAAAATGGTTGCTGTCTTGCGCCTGTGGCATATTGATCGATCCAGTGCAACGCTGTACCCACCACACTCGACTCAGCTGTCTCCTCTTCGCGACCTGGAAATCGCCCACCGAACACCCAGGGATAGGGCTCTGGCGGATACTGTATCAGGTCATAATCACTCAAGTTCAGGGATTTATCTCTGTACGAGAAGTAATCCACATGGTCACTCAAAACCTGATTGCTTTCCGTCGTAAAAGCCTGATTCTTGGAACCATAATGATGTTTTCCGACACTCATTGTCAGATATCCCTGCTGGTGAAAATAGTCGGTGAGATATTCAATGTATTCCTCTTCATTGTGATTCCACCACACGCCATTCTGGCTCGGATAACGACCAGAGAGAATGGACGTTCGGGCTGGCGTGCAGACTGGAGACGGGGTGATTGCACATTCGAATAGAATCCCGCGTTTCGCGATGGAATCTAAATAGGGTGTATGCGCCCAAGCGCTACCATAGCACCCCAAGGAATCCGTTCTTTGCTCATCCGTCATCACCCACAGTATATTGGGCCGAGTGTTCTGTGTCATGCTCGTTCCCCTCCCATCAACTGCACTCACCGACTATTTTGTCTTATACTTTGACAAATCCACATTATTTTGCGCTGCCCATGCAGCAGCCGCGTTTTGCAGCTTTGTGTCAAACTGCGATGCGAAGGCGTCGTACGAAAGTTGATTGGTGATGTACGCTTGAACCAAGCGAATTAAATCGTCTGTCGCCTGAGCACCCAAGTCGAGATTAAACGAGCCAACCGACAGTGGGACTTTTTTGGTCGGGATCAGCGTGAGCAAGTCCTTGTTCGTCGCTTTTGCCCCCACCATGGTCGGTACCGTTCCGCCAACCTGATCGACCACCTTTGCCGAATTTTGAGGCGTGGCGATGAATTGCAACCAATTGATGACCCATTTCAACTTATCAGGTGTTAGCGTGTGATTGGCTTTCTGCGTAGGGACAAAGTATTGGAAGTTTCCGTTGGGTCCACCGACCACTGCCTGAACATCCAGATTGGCTGAATAAGATGATGTGGCCTTGGTGATGACTGGGAATGGCAGCACACCATACACTTTGCTGAACCCACTGTTATTCAACCAAGGAATGGAAGACGATGCCGCCCAGGCCACAGCTGCCTTCCCTTGAGCAACCAATTGCAAGGAGGAAACCAGCGAATTCCCAGCCGCTGGCGGTGAATTGGTTATTTGAGTTGACCCACTGTCCCATGTGTTCGAGAACTGTTTCAACAGTTTCCAAACCTCAGCATACCTCGGATTGGTCATTTGAATATAACCCCATTCAATCCCAACCGCGTAATCAAGCGGACTCAACGTGCTCGTTTGATGATCCACATTGAACTTCGCAATGTCCGGCTGCAAAAACTCCGTTGCCGCCATGCGCTCCCACCAACTCGTGCCCGTTTGATCCGACAGATCATACGCCAACGGAATAAAGCCTGCCTGCTTGATTTTCATGAGATCAGACGTCAAGTCAGCAAATGTGGTGGGCAGCGTTTTAATGCCCACTTTCTTAAAAATGGACTTATTGTACACCAGTGCAGCGTCTACGTAGTCACCGTCTATTGCCAGGATAGACCCATCCTGATTTGTGAGTTCCTGCTGAAACACCGGATTGAACAAATCACCCCAATGCTTGTTACCGGACACATACGGGTCAGGTTGCTTCAGATACGGCGCCAAATTCGTAAAAAATCCCTTCGGCACGAAGCCGCCGTTCACCTGCAACCATTGATCCCAAACGATGTCAGGGGCGGTTCCCGCATCCCCTTGTGTCGTCAACCATCCAGCATAGTCGTTGTAAGTAGTGCCAAGCGCGAGCGGTTCCGTCACAAACTTAATCTTAATATTCGGATGAATTTTCTCATACTGTTTGGCCAGTGTCTGCAATGCTGTAGGTGGGTCCGGATTCAACTTTGTGGGTTTGATGGGTGTAAATCCTCCAGCATACATTCGAATTGTATAATCCGTCGTGCTTGCTTTGGTGGATGAAGAACTCTGAGACACATTACAGCCTGCAAGCAGCGGCATCATGGCCAATACTGCAGCGGTTGGTTTCACAAAATGGCGCGCCCTCATTCCCATACGATACATCTTCCTCATCTGTTTGATTGGATTGTTGCGTTCCCCCGCCTGTCAAGACACCGCTCATCCGACAGCGACGCAAAAAGGTTCCGTATTGGCGGCAGTCCAAAGACTACTGTCATTACGGAACCTCCGGTGAACCGGTCGGAAACCGACTACTCATCTGTTTCAATTTTCAGAAGTCTAATTTCGATATAACACATGAGGATAGTATACAATCATTGATACGTGTGTCAATGATCTCTGAGAATTTTCTGATTTTTAATCACGCTATGACTTGAAGTATGCCAGAAAATAGCGAGTTGATCTTCTGTAGATGCTGACGCTACAAAGGCCACCTCTGTTGGCCAAGTTTCTTTAAATTGATTTAACATCGCATGCAAAAGTGATCGCTCTTTTGGACCGTCTCCCATGGGTTATCTACGCCTTCCCCAAATACAAATGGCCCATTCTCATTCACACGCGTCATGACATACATATGTCTGGCCATGTGAATTCGGATGAGCCCTCGATGGTTTGATCAGCTACAATGGCATTTTTAACATTCTAGTATAGTCAGCGTTGATTGAAAATGTCCGCCAATATCTCATAAGAGCGCAATCGCGCCTGATGGTCGTAGATCTGCGAACTGAAAATCATCTCATCAGCCGCAGTCTCCTCTAAGAAGCGCCGCAATCCATTCTCGACGGTGTCACGACTGCCAACAATCGTGAATCGGCTACGCTCTGCCAATGCCGCCCGCTCGTAATCTGTACACAAGTCGTCAATATCCTCCACCGGTGGTTTCAACTGTCCGGGAACACCGCGCAACAAACTCAAAAATTGTTGTTGCATCGAAGTGGCCAACCTAACGGCCTCTTCATCGGTATCTGCCGCGACCACGTTGACACCGACCATCGCATGCGGCGCCTGCAAATGCTCGGAAGGCTGAAAATGGCTGCGATAAAGCTGAAGCGCTGGCAGCGTAAAGTTCGGCGCAAAGTGGCTCGCAAAACCGAATGGAAGACCCCACTCTCCTGCTAATCGCGCACTGAAATCACTTGACCCCAACAGCCAGATGGGGATGTTCAGCCCTTCTCCAGGAACCGCTCGCACTGCCCGCTTCGGTTGCGCTTGTTGCGGGTGGAAAAAGGAATAGAGTTCCGCAACGAGCTCTGGAAAATCCTCACCATTCCGGTCAGGTCCGCGCCGCAACGCGCGAGCTGTCGTCTGGTCCGTACCAGGCGCGCGCCCTAAGCCGAGATCGATCCGCCCTGGATACAGCGATTCCAGTGTCCCAAACTGCTCCGCGATGACCAGTGGCGCATGGTTGGGCAACATGATGCCGCCGGATCCAACGCGAATGTTCGAAGTCCCACCAGCAATATAGCCGATGACCACAGACGTCGCCGAACTGGCGATGCCTGGCATACTGTGGTGCTCCGCAACCCAATATCGCCGATAGCCCCACTGCTCTGCATGTTGCGCCAAATCTAAACTATTGTGCAATGCGTCCGCCGCTGTAGCGCCGACGACAATCGGGGCCAAGTCCAGAATAGAAAAGGATATGTCTTGAAGCGATTTTGTAGTGGGCATGATTATCCTCCCCAGATGTTTTCGCAAGGGCCAAAAAACGTCATTCTTCATTGTATCAACAATGAAATTCCGAAGAAAGCAACCACCTGTTTTCCAGCGGGTTTATGGCGAGAATTGTTCAACAAATCGCTCTATAAGCTACTACTTTTTGAGCCTAGGCCATCGTGCGCGATCGACATACTTCAACATGGTGTTGAAAATTTTTCCCCATTGCGCTGCAGTCAACATATACACCGGCTGCTCCCGATGCGCACCGATGTTTCTTAGCAGGTGTTTCATTTGCCCAGGCGTGAAAATACCCCTGAATACATCAATCAATGGCGCTCTGGGATAACTCAGCGCATATGTCGCTAGTGCGGCAAACAACCTATGATGTTGTGGTTGTACCAGTGGTGTATCCCGTCGTGTTGCTAGTAGCAGTGCAGCGTCTACCCTTGGAATCGGTGAAAATTTATCGCGAGGAATCGTGCAAAGAACTTTAATATCGAACCACATTCTCCACACTAAAATCGTGGGATCCATAATCGGACTAGCAGTAAACCGCTTTGCTGCCCCTTTTTCCAAAACCAACGCGGCACGTTGCAGCTTGTTTTGAGGGTTGCTCAACAATTTCTTCATAATGGACGTGGTGATGGAATACGGAATGTTCGAAACGACACAGAAAGGCTCCTTTGGAAGTCGGTAATCGAGGATATTTTGCTGAATGACCTTCAGACCAGGATAAACTGTCGATTTCTCCAATAGATATTCAGCCAATTTTTCATCATATTCAATCGCGATTACCCTGCCTGCCCTCTCTGCCAAAGGAAATGATATTGCACCTCTACCAGCCCCGATGTCGAGCACAGTATCCGTTGATGTGATTTTAGCGGCTTTCATCAATTCATGGATGACTCGCTTATCATGCAGGAAGTGTTGACCAGAAAAATTGGGCCCTTCCTTGACTTTACGAACTTTACGATGAGATTTGTCCTGCTGAACCATAACCATCCTCCATTTCTGCACAAAAGCAACGCTTGCTCGTGTGCAGTAAACGGAAGAGGACATACTTTTACCTCGCAGAAACAATATACAGCGTCTGGATATACAGAAAATTCACTCGCCAGGAATTTAGAACGCAAAAAAAGAGGGCAAGACTCGCCCCCTTGTTGTTTCACGACAATCGTGAAGGTTTCCTGTAATTAGGCAGACCAATCCCATTTACTCTGCACACGGGCAGAGTCTTCGACCATATTTACTTTAATGGGTCAAAGATTGGAACCGGATTCTCACGATACATACTGCCCAAAAAGCCAAAAGGAAACCCTCCTTATTCAAGTTGTGATTATTGTAGCACAACGAACCCGACGATCAAACCACCATCAACGACAACAGCCTCGCTCTTTGCTGCCGTTTGTTCCGTTTGTTCGATGAAGGCGCTGCTTCGTCTTCTGCAAATATTCAGCAATCTGCGCATACCTGCTCCTGTAATTCTTGATATTGCGCATTAATTTTTCATCGTATTCATAGGCTAATCCCGCTATGTAATCAAATATCTTTCCCTGATCCGCTTCATCTACACGAAACAGCTTTATCATCTCTGGCAACTGCTCCGCCTCACCAAACCGATGGATGTTTGTCCCTTTGCGCATGTCCCGCTCAATCATTTCCATGACTAGATACTCTCGAATTAAATCCAGTAGTAGATGCATTCCTATGAGGTTGTCATTCCGAGCAAATTTTTTAATCGTGATCAAATATTTGAACCAAGTTTGGTGAATCTGTTGCTCATATGAATCAAATGCGCCAAGCTCGGGCGCCGTTTTCTGATTTTCGCCAATTTCTATCTGCCCATATACAATTGCAGCTGATTGGTTCTTCGAAATGCCCGTCAATCCCCACTCATTGTACGTGTAAATTGTGGCATCCAAAAGGTGGATGGTGTCCTGGAATTCAATCGCCGTCCGATAAAGCATTGACGCCTGTTCGCTGTATCGTTCACTGCCAATGATAAAGCCAAGCTGGTTGATGGCCTGAACAAACTGGTGTTCATCCACTCGCATGTCCGGCTCCAGTATGACTGACAAATCCGTGTCCGACCAAAAATCAACTTGCCTCTCCATTCGCCGCGATCCGCCCAACACAATCGCCTTTATCCCATTTAAGTTTCCTGTAAGTTCGTCAATGATACGACGCAAAAAAGCGTCCATTTTGCAATCCCCTTTCAGAAACAAATCAACCTCTTGCATTCGCCACTGCATACAGTTTTGTTTCTAAAAGCTAGTGATTGGTTATCACAGGATGAATGGAGAACAAGTAAAATGATATTCCCCACCATGGCTGGACTTCAATTCATATACCAGTTTACACCATTGTGGACGTGGACAGCGCCACCCGCTTTGACATCAGGATATCTGGTTTGCCGATACCATTTGCATCAGGAACTACTCCCGTGATGACGAATCCTCGTTTTTTGTAAAATTCAGCGGGATGCGCACCCGATACTTTGGAGTTCGCCATATGACCAGGCAGATCAGCGTACAGATCCACACCTGAAAACGTCGTACTGTCAGATTCATCGTCGGCTCCAAGCGTGATCGTAATCCCTCCGCGCAGCTTCACCTGCTGTTCGAAAGCATCGACCAATAGCTCGCATACCTGATGAATGAGCTCAGGGGTATTCGTGAGGTCTATGATGTTCAATTATTTCATCTCCTGATTCATTCCCAAAAAATCCATCATTATATAAAAATCAATTGAAGCACACCTCAGATAGCTGGTGTTACATTACCTTCTGTACTACAGTCCCAGTTCAGTTAGATAAGTGTTTAATATGCCTTTTGACCTCAAGCCAATTTGAGGCTCGATAAATCAAGTCGTGACGAACGTTCTTATTGTATGGCTGTTCAAATAAAATAACAGGCCTATTTTCAAGGGCCAACTGCTCTGCGTAGTGCGGACCATCATCAATTAACACATCTACGCTGGACTCAATACACTCCTGTAATTTGTTCTCAGTGAACACAATGTTGTGGTAATTGATTTTATGGTGAATAAGCCAATCAACTGTAACATCACGAAAGAATAAAGGTCGAGAAGTAATAATTGATATTTTGTGATGTTTAAATAATTCTTTTAAAGTTTCTATCGCCATCGGAAATGGTACAGAGTTCCAATGAATATCCCGTCCAAATTGATTATAGATGGAATCTCTTTCTGTCTTATCCCACCCATATAAACGATATAAATAAAAATCATTAACATCATCTGGTGTGAATGACAACCCAGACGCTAAATTAAAATATTTTAAATGAGATTCCGTAGCATCAAGAACTGTATTGTCTAGATCCACCCCAATATGCACGATTAAACCCCTCTTAAACTACCGTTCATAACCTCCCATACTTCCCGAGGCTGTTCAAGAACCAAATCGCACAACTGCCTCAGCTTGCCGAGAATGAGGCCCGTTTCTTCAAATACTTCTCTTCTTGCAGTCTCTTCGAAACTTTCCCCAAGTTCCATTGAACCACCAGGTATTCCCCAGCAATGATTATCCGCTCTAAGTTGAAGCAGTATTTGTCTACGGTGATTTACAAGAATTGCCCCAGCATAGGCGCTGATCATTGGTTTAGTCCCTATTTGTTTGCGCAATTCTGTGACATAGCCAGCCACGCTTGACTCTCCTTTGAAATTGCATTTTATATGCTCATCGTGATCCCTATCATTAAAGCAAGGGAGACACTCTCAGTGTTTCCAAGCTTCCCATAGGTAGCGGAGCAAATTCATGCCCTTGTCCCAAGTGCTTTTCTATTTCCTCTAGAAATCCACATTTCCCGTGTATCTCCGTTGTGATCGATACATATACCGTTAATCGTAATTCCTCCAACGCCTTGGTCTACTCCAAAAACAATATCGCAGCCATTTCCCACAAACTGAAGCTTGTCAGTCAATCCAATAAACTTGAAGCCAAGTAAAATGGGGTCTCCTTCCCCATGTGATTCGTCTGTGATGTCATTTTCCGCATGAATGACCCATGGCCTTGCTTCATAACGTTTGTAATCAAGCTGATCTTTCATCACGCTCGTTCACACTCCCTTGCACACAAGCATAACACGGAAAATTCGAATAAAATGTCCTTATAAGACCTCATACGCAAAAAAATCCCCCACCATAAAGGTGAGGGCAATGAGTCGTTTGAGGATTGCAAACTTCATGCTACTCGACAAATCTCGAAATTTTATTGAATCCGGATACTGCCATCTGGACTGCGCAGACTACCTAGGTTTTAAAAAGCGTGGCTCTTGGCAAGTGATAATGGCTCCTCTTTAATTAAACAAAATGTCTTCCAAAAAGATTGTTCATCTTTCACTCTTTATCCATGGTATTCGACAAAGATCGACAGTATTCTTAAAGAAAGTCCAATGTACGCCGAGAGGAATTACTTTATCATGCAAGCTTTATTTGAAATTTTGATGCTGGCAATCGGTCTAATCGCCATCATTCGCTACCGAAAAAACTGATGCTTCTTTCATAGATCAAAAAATCCTCGTGAAACAGCTTTGTATACAACTTACTAATGGCGGTGACCACTCCCCATGCCTAAAGGCAGGGGCTTCTCAGAACACGCATGGCGCAACCCGCCTACGTTATGTCCTGAAGGCTCAGTCCAAGCCAACCAGTAACGCTATATTGCACGCTTCAAAATGTTTTTTGCGGCGTTGATATCTCTGTCCTGAACGTATCCGCAGTGTTCGCAATGATGGGTACGTTCGGAGAGCTTCTTCGGTACCATTTCACCGCAGTTTGAGCAAAGTTGACTTGTGTTCTTGGGATCAACCAGCACTACACCACGACCAGCTTCTTCCGCTTTGTACGCGGTGAATGTGACGAGTTGATTCCATGACGCATCAACGATGCTCTTTGCCAAGTGGTGATTCTTGACCATGCC
>NZ_JBHUCX010000099.1:352895-389283 GCF_042678105.1 Alicyclobacillus fodiniaquatilis | reverse complement strand
TTGAAATCTGCATCGTATTGTTTTGTCATCGTAGACACCTCGAATCAATTTACTTATTTTCACATTCTCGATTCGTTGTGTCCACACTTTTAACCTAACACCAAAAAGATCCCAATCCCCGTGTTATGCGTTGGATTGATACCTGTGATGAAAAGGCTTTGTTTCTAAGTGTGATAACCTTCGGTGAACTCCAAAAAGGAATATGGAAACCGAGTGATTCAAATCGGGCGGAACGGCTGCAAAAATGGGTTAATCAAGAACTGACCAAGCGTTTTGAAGGACGGATACTCTCCATCGATTTAGATGTGTCTTTCACTTGGGGAAAACTACAAAGCACATCGGAAAAGGAAGGGGTCAAATTACCTGTTATGGATAGCCTGATTGCGGCTACAGCGATGGCACACCATCTGATTGTAGTTACCCGAAATGTCCGATATTTAGAGCGTTGTCAGGTAACTGTTTATAACCCTGGGATTAGCCTTATGTTTCATTCAAGACCAAAACGCCAATCACGAAAAATCGTGTAGAAGGGCGGCTTCAGTGAAGGAGAGGGAGCGTGACCGTCCATATATGGTGTTTTATTCTGAGTTCTTCTGGATCGAGGTTGGCAGGACACAGCCATGGACGATCCAAATGCGGGATCGTCCATGGAGTGGCGCGAAATGAATGCTGTGGGCTCAGCTCCATGAATTGAGGCCCAGCAGTTTGCGTCCGAGCGGCGTGAGCAACGCCGGTTCTCGTCGAGCCTCTTCGATTCTCCTCGGGTCACCAGGGAACACTTCGTTGTGCAGCGGGTGGCATGACTGCCAGCTTTCGATGCGCGCCTGGCGGTAAGCGTCATCATCCTCCTCGGCTGGGTGCATGCTGATGTATTGAGCCAACCGAGGGCGATTTGAGACATTTTGGCCGTTGCCGTGCGGCAGCAGTGTACTCCAAATGACGACGTCTCCTGCGCGCATCGGCACCTTGGTGATGGAATAATCTGATATATCCGGTTGGCGTCCAATTTTTACACCCGACTGGCGCTGGTGGATAATCCAGTCCTCCAACTCGCGATACAGTTCCGGAACGCACTGGAAACCGCCCATCGTTTCGTCAGTGTTCGCAAGCGCTATCACTCCTTGTACCGCAAACGGGATGTCCGGATATCTATCCATATCCGTGTCCCAGTGGATAAAACCCGTTTTGCTGTATTGCGGGTAATCGAAATGGGCAGGCGGCTTTAAGTTGGCCCGGTCAATGGAGACCCACAACTTCTCCGTCCCGAGGATGCTCGCAAAGATCTCGTGCAATTCTGGATGCTGTCGGTTGTCCCACATCGATTGATAGTGGTACATTTCAATCATGCCATCTGGGCTTATAATTGACGGTCTGTACCAAGAACCTGGGTCATTCGGATCGGCGTTGGTATGTTCGAAGATGTCCGAGATAACCGCATCCAGTTGTTCCTTTGGGATGACGTTCGGGACGAGGACGTATCCTCGTTCAAAGATTTGGTTCCGCAATTCCGCCTTCATCTCTAATTGACCACCTCTCGCTATTCCGTTTTTATACCGTTTTTCTTGATGGACTCGATGTGATCTTCTTGCTTATACCTTAACAATATCATCCTTGCTTGCGGATGGGTACGATGGTTTCGGATATTTGAAATATTCTGTATTCAGTGTTGGTATGTTGGCTTGTGGTTTTCAGTTTAATAGATTTGAAATTGAACTACTCCTCGACTCTTCTGCCATACACGCTAATGCTATGAATAAATATTTGAGAACGTTAGATCCAAATCTCGAAAGAAACAGTCAGGTAGGTCGGAGGCCTCACGGCCTACCTGGCTGTTTCGTATAAATTTGAAGCGAATCTTAAAAATCAAAACGGATTGCTCTTTGGAAGTCGCAATCCGCACATTAGCCCGGATTCGTTAATTGGCTGAGTTCGAAAACTGTATTTTACTTAAGCATGTACACCCATATCTATCCTGGAATAACCCCTACACCATCCGGTGAAATCTGCACCGCAATCGTAGCAATCACGGTACTCGTGTTTCCGTCAATCACCGAGACACTGCTACTGTCGAAATTTGAGTTTGTAACATAGACCAGATTCGTGTCCGGGTTCACCCCCACCCCCAATGGTTCACTTCCCACTGGAACGGTGGCTATTACAGTATTGATGTTTCCGTCAATCACCGATACAGCGTTACTGTTGAATTCTGTGACGTAAATCCTATTTGTAGAAGGATTCACTCCTATGCCGCCCTCTGATCTAAAGACGTTTGGAATGGTTGCGATTACAGTATTCGTATTTCCGTTGATAACTGAAACATTGTTATCGAGTTCGTTTGCGACGTAAATCCGGTTTGTAGAAGGGTTCACCCCTACCCCAGAGGGTCCTTGTCCTACTTGAATAGTGGCGAACACAGTATTCGTATTTCCGTCAATCACGGTGACATTGTTATTCGCGAAGTTTATGATGTAAATTTTGTTTGTGGAAGAATTCACCCCTACTCCCGATGGTTCTTTTCCCACTGGAACGGTTGCGATTACAGTATTTGTATTTCCGTTAATAACCGAGACATTGTTGCTAGCAATGTTTGCAACGTAAACTAGATTTGTGGAAGAATTCACCCCCACTCTAGATGGTTCCGAACCCACTAATATATCGGTGATCACAGTATTGGTATTTGCGTCAATCACTGAGACGGTATTACTGTTAGGGTTTGAGTTTGCAACATAGATCCGATCCGTAGAAGGATTCACTCCTACTCCTGCTGGTCCGAGCCCCACTGGAACGGTTGCGATTATGGTATTGGTATTTCCATCAATGACTGAAACAGTGTTACTTTGGGTATTTGCAATGTAAATTCGATTTCCAACTTCGGCTGGCGGTTCTTCTTGGTTTATGGCTCGTAGGGCTTTACCAAGATACGACAAGGAATTTGCGATCTCTTTCTCCGCGTGCTCAACCTTGTGATGACGAATATCATCCTTGGCTTCCTTAAGCTCTTTAATGGCTTCTTCAATTATTTTTATGCTTCTTTTTTGATCACTCATCCCACTGATCCTTCTCTCCGCCTCTTGACGTAAGACATCGGAGTGCTTTTGAAATATCCACAAGTGAATCGCCGATTTCATTTTCGGCTTGTTCAAAGTTTTCCTTGCTTAACAAGTGTTGTGCTTCTCGAAGTTCCTTGATTGCAGCATCCAATTTGCGAATACACCGAGTGTGTTGATGATGCATACAACCCCCTCCAATTCCAAACTGGTTTATTTAATGGAATGTCAGCCGAGACAAATGTGACTGGACAAAATACAGGGGTAATCCGCACAATTCAGGAGAGCCTGTTATGAACCAACTATCCGCGACGAGCGAGCCAACAGGCTCTAAACGTAACGTCTCACCAACAACCGTCGAAGATAAGATCATGCGTGCATGGTACGAAGCGCAAGCATCCGAACCCGACACCAGCTCCTTTACTTCGTGGGTGGATTGGGATGAAACTGAACGCCACGTCTCTAGGTTACAGCGACAACTCGCAAACGCAGTCGAACACGGAAATCGCAAGGCCGCACGCCACTATAAGTGGCTCATCCGCAACAGTCATCATGTGAAAATGCTTGCCATTCGTGCTGTCACTCAAGAAAACAAAGGGCGAAATACACCCGGCGTGGATGGGAAAACGTACACGCCCCCTGAAGCTAGACAAGAACTGCTCAAACTGGTGAACCTGAAAAAGAAGCCACTCCATGTGCGCCGTGTGTACATCAAGAAGAAAAACGGCAAACAGAGACCGCTTGGCATTCCCACTATCTCCAATCGTCTGGAGCAAGCAATACACAAAATGGCAATGGAGCCGGAGTGGGACATCCAGTTTGAACCTAACTCCTTCGGATTTCGTCCAAGTTGCTCGACATGGGATGCCATTGCGCAACTATTCATCGTATTGTCCTCAATCCGTTCTCCGCAATGAGTCATCGAAGGGGATATCAAGGGATTCTTCGACAACGTAGACCATGAAAAGCTACTCATGAAACTCGCGCCGGAAGACCGGACATTTATTCGAAGAATCCTCAAAACACCCATCATTGAGCCGAAACGCGGGAAAATACCAAGTACTAAGGGAACACCGCAAGGAAGTCTTGTTTCTCTACCAGATTAAGTGACATCACACGTCTACTCAATCCAATTTTGCGCGGCTGGACGAACTACTATAGCACGGTGGTCAGTAAGGAAACATTCTCTTACTGCGACTACCGAATATATGAGATGTTATGGTGTTGGGCTAAACGGAGGCACCCAAGGAAGAACAGTCAGTGGGTAAAAGATAAATACTTCGCCCGCCGTAGCAATCGAGATTGGGTGTTCACAAATGGGACATGGGACATATTCCACATGTCTAAGCGTCCCCATCATTCGCCACGTCAAGGTACAAGGACAACGGTCACCATATCGTGCAAGTGACAGTAAGTACTTTGAACAACGACATCAGGCATTGCTTTTAAAGCGGCTTGATGGGTTACAAAAGAAAATCGTGAAGAAAACGAATGGCAAGTGCGGATTATGCGGGCGTCCGATCTCGGAAGAACACTTCCGAAAGTGGCAGCTCAATGGGGAAAATAACATCGGATTCTATCCAATGATTCCCCCACAGTTAAACGGCCGTTATACGATACGAAACGTGTTCGTCGCCCACCAATGGTGCCATGTCCAATATATCCGGAAGCATGGACATGATACGTTTCCGGACAACCCTAAATGTTTTCTATCCCTGGCGAGGCAATCGTTGGAGGTAGAGTGGTCCGGGCGGGTGAAGTCAAAGCCGTTAACAAATAGGCCGAGAATACTGCAGGATGGCTTGAGCCGGATGACGGGCAAACCGTCACGTCCGGTTCTGAAGGGGGAAGGAGGGCCGTGAGGCCTCCGACCTACCTGACTGTTTCCTAAGCAAATAAGCAAAAAGCCTAGGGATCTATAGTCGCCAGACTTACTCTTTATTCGATTGTCCAGTCTTCTATCCGCAATCCAGAGACTCGTTCAAATTCCCATGTGTTGTTTGTAACAAGTGGAATATCAAGGGATAGCGCATGTGCTGCAATGAGCGTATCAAGTGGGCCAATCGGTCGCCGTGCCTTTCTAATTCCGAACGCACATGTCCGTATACAAAGGTTGTTTTAGTTGTAAATTCGGCAATTTCAAGCGGCAACAGGAATGCCTCAAGCATGTAAAGCATTAAAAAGTTCCTCACGTTGTTGTACTTCCGGTTGATTACGCACACTCATGTAATCGTCGGAGAACAGCTCCAAAGATTGAGCTAGTGAGTCCCACAAACAGCGTAAGAGAGCCAGCATATTCATACAAATCCAGTCCACTTAGCTTGCTCCGTATCGACCACTACGGCATCGGCTACGTGGCTCGCTTAACATGCGATGAGATGCTGCGGCTCCATGAATACTCACCAGGCTTTAGCCCGGAACGATTCGCGGCACACGAGAAGTTCTTCGTCGAGGACGTCCACCGATGGGCCCGGTCACGTTTCGGAGTCATCTTGCGGAGGTGGTGCGGCTGCTTAATGTGTTCGCCGGGGTAGCTCCTCGGCTCTCGCCGTGCGCAAACACCACTTCTGCCCCGCCTCCGGTAGTCCACCACGACCGATGCGCATTAAGCAGCAGGTTCCAGCCCCGGTTCTCGACACCGTAGATGCCCTCGATGACGCCGCGCAGTAGAGCGGCCAGGGCAGGTCGGGACACCCGCCGGATCGCATATACTGGTTTATTTGACTTTAAATTCATGATGTATATTTATCAGGGTTTTAAAATAAACCAGAGAACGCCTCAAAACGTTGAGATGCGTTCTCCGGTTCTAGCTATGTTACTCAAGGTTGGCGTGTCGAGTAAACATCGTGTCAGAGTTCGTTCCCCGAGCAGCCATAAGTTTCAATATTGCAGCATCGAAAAATACTAGCAAGCTTTGCTCAAATAGTGTTCCCATTGGTTGTATCGATTTGTAACCATCATCCGAACCATCTTTTGGACGGGCCGGTATTCTAACGCAAGTATCTGCTAGCTTCCCGATGGTGGACTCAGGAAAAATGGTTACGATGGCAATAGAAGCACTAAGCTCCTTTGCCTTTTCAGCTATTTGCACTAAACTTTTTGTTTCTCCAGAACCAGTGCCCAAAACTAAAAGATCGCCTTGTGCGATGTTAGGGGTCACCGTTTCCCCTACAACGTATGTTTCAAAGCCCATCTGCATTAACCTCATGGCAAACGCCCGTGACATAAATCCAGACCTGCCTGCACCCGCAACAAAAATTCTCTTTGCGAGGAGGATAGATTCTACAAATTGTTTAGTGTTCGCTTCAGAAACTGAACGAATCACACGTGACAGCTCTGCCAATATTCCCAACCCGAACTGTGATTCAGTTGCTGAAGTCATCACTGAATCAGTTCCTTCATTTTACCGGCAACCAACCTTTTGTCTGTTTGACCGGTAATCCCACCGCCTACAATCACTATATCTGGTTCTGCGGCTACAACTTCCGGTAATGTTTCTAATTTGATGCCGCCGGCTACTGCCGTCTTGGCAGTTTTCACGACACGTTTAATGGTCTTTAGATCTTCAAAAGAGTTTTGCCCTACCGCCTGTAGATCATATCCAGTATGAACGCAGATGTAATCCACACCAAGCGTATCGACTTCTTTTGCGCGAGTTTCCAAATCCTTTACGCCGATCATATCAACGAGGATCTTCTTCTGGTGCCTCTTAGCTTCTTCAACCGCACCTCGAATTGTCTCGTCTTCAGACACGCCAAGTACAGTAATGTAATCCGCACCAGCTTCAGAAGCTTTTAAAACCTCGTACCCGCCAGCATCCATAACTTTGAGATCTGCCAAAACCTCGAGTTCTGGAAATGCGTCTTTCATTGCTTTAACAGCACGAAGACCTTCGTTGATCACGACGGGTGTGCCGATTTCCACAATGTCAACAAACTCCTTTACTTCTTCCACTAGCTCAATTCCTTCGGGGATATTAACAAGGTCCAATGCTAACTGAAGTTTCATTGGCTTTCACTCCTGTTATTAAATGTTTAATATTGCACTAATCTCAGGCTGAAGAATTTGAAATGCCCGGCAGGTGTTGATGTTATACTCAATACACCAAAATGTTAAGTACACACTTATTAGTGATATAGTTACTAAAAAGAAACTTTAGAAGACAGGTGAATGACTGGTGCTCAATCTTAAAGAGTTTAATTGTGAAAAGGAATTAACATTATCCGTTATTGGCGGTAAATGGAAAATGATTATCCTGTGGCATATCGGTCTAAACAGCCCTCAACGTTTTAGCACGCTCAGAAAACTGTTGCCCAAAGTTACGCCAAAGATGTTAACGGCACAGTTGCGGGAATTGGAGAACGATGGGATTATCCATCGGAAAGTATATCAGCAGGTTCCGCCGAAAGTAGAATATACACTAACGGAGTATGGTGAAAAATTAATTCCAATCTTGGAATTGATGTACGATTGGGGAAAGAAATACGCGAGGCATATGAACCTTGATATAAACAGAATTCTCGAATAGAACTGAGCTAAATATGAAAACAGATAAAAAAGACATGGTTATAGGTTCTTGAACTTATGGGGAGCAACATAGTTCTTGACAACGTGATGAAGTTCAATCGGACGTTAAACTGACTCTTGTCAAGGAGTGAGAAATAATTGTACAGCAGCATCCCTCGTTCCGAGGAATACCAACATCGTCTGCTTGAGTTCATCAAGCAGGAATATGGAATAAACGCCGCCGTACTAGCTCCCGCAAAACGCGGCTTTTACGGTGAAACGTGGCGGCTGGACGCTACGAATAGCAGCTATTTTCTAAAACTCGTTTACCCCGCCACGCATAAAGCCGTCTATGAGCGCAGCTTTTCTATAATCCAACACCTATGTGACCATGGCATTGACTTCATCAGCCGAATCGTAAAGACAAAAGACGGCGACCTGTCCGCACGATTTGACGGCGCGATACTCGGCGTTTTTGACTGGATTGACGGTGAAAACATAGAAACAGACGCTACAAAAATCCCGGAATATCAAATGCTGGCTAAGGTATACACAGTTCCGTCTTGCGGCGTTCCCATTCTCCGAGAAGATTTTTCGGGCAAAAGCGCCGATAAGTTCTTCGAGCAATGGAACGCGCTGGATAATATACAGATTCACTCAGTGCTTGAGAAAAATCACGTCAAGTTGGAGCATAGAGCCAAGAGGTTGAAATACTTTGCCGAGCTGTGCCGAGGTGACAGGGCGGACTTCTTCATCACCCACGGCGATGCCGGAGGAAATCTGATTGTAAACGGTGACAGGTACTTCATCGTGGATTGGGACACCCCCATCCTCGCGCCGCCGGAACGTGACGCATGGGTCATGTGCTGCCAGGATTGGGCAAGGGACGTTTTTTATAATGCTCTGTGTCAGAACGGCATTAGACACACCCTGCGTTCGGAACGGCTGGCGTATTACTGCTATCATTTTTTCTTTTTCTATCTCACAGCATACCTCGATGGGTTCACGCAAACTGACACTGTGCGGGAGATTGAAGAATACATTGACGGCTGGATAGAGGGAAGTATTCAATACGCAGACAAAATTTGAAATCACCAAGATGCTATTTGCGCGATGGAATGGCGAGTGTATCATATTTTCACGCATTGACGGGATTCATCTATCATAAGCCGCACCACGAAAGGCTTTCTGAAATTTGCAATGCTTGCCTTGCGGAATACATGAAGGAACTTGAAAACGCTCACTACACAGCCCTTTTTACTCTTCTGATGAGTAAACAACCATCTGGTTTAGATCGACAATAAAACATCCTTGAACAAGAATGTCTGCACCCAAAAGCCCATTAATCCCTGGATGGGCATCGAGATTGCCCTTTATACGACAAGGTCAGGGAAACAAAAAAATAGCCCATCCCGGTAATCTAACTTCATTAATCTAACTTCATTGAATAGACCTCCGATACGCGGGTTTGTTGCGGATCGGCATGGCAATCTGCTCATGCTTGGTGTGATAGACAAAAGTTTTCTCGTGTGCTCGCATCAGCTCGTCCACGGCTTCTTTTCCGTCATTGAGGCAAAATACACACAAAATCGGACTTGATCCGCAATTTTCCCAATCCAAGTAACTATCGGACGCTAAAGGACCGCTTGAAACACCCGCACGACCGATTCTCCGCCGTACGTGATGATGAAAGACGATGCAACCATTCCAATCAATACACTACATAGTACAAGACCGTGATTCCATCGCATTACGTAGCCGATCCCGATACACACATATGCGCCGAGAACCGGTGACAGCGGCACAAGCACCCAAACGCCATATTTTCCATACTTCCGAGACCAGATCTCGGCTTTCTGTAACCTTCTTCTCAGCCAACTCCAATGCAGGATAATTTCATCTAGGATTAACATGAGGAGTGGAATTAGGATAAGGTTTGCCAGAATGCTGATCGCCCCACCGGAGAATGGGCGGAATCGGAGAGGAATACTCGCAACGGCAGCAGGTTGTGCTTCAAGGGTGAGGGACGTCCCAATGAGAGACATGGTCGCGACAATTTTATGCTCCGCCAGACCGATGATAAGCGAGCTTACGAAGAACAGAATGCCAAATAGAATTCCGTATGTCAGTCTAAGGCGAAAACTCACGTTACGACATCCTTCCCTTCCTAACCGAAGTTGTGATATTTCAATAAGCGTAGTCTATGTCCATTCAAAAAGCTCTTACACGCTCTGGGTAAGGAGAGATTTTTGTTGATTGTATCCTTGACTACAGGGACATAAGCCCTCCAAGCGTAATAAGCGATACGGCCATGATCATCATCGTCGAAGACAATCGGCTGTATACAAGACAAGATTTGGTTAATTGCGCGGTCTGTGACTTATACGGGTTCCTCGACATGGCGAGCCGCGTCAGGACAAAACCACGACCCGCAAGTGCTCGTTATCCAATTTAGACATTGTCTTTCTCGCGAAGCTCAACTCTCCGGATTTTTCCGCTGATCGTCTTCGGCAAACTTTCCACAAATACAATCGAACGCGGACATTTATATGGAGCGGTGACCCGCTTGACATGTTCCTGTAGTTCCGAAATCAGTCTTGAACCATGAACGTCATCTGGATTACGCAAGATGACAAAGGCTTTTATAATATGACCGCGCTCTACGTCAGGGCTAGCAACCACTGCACACTCTGCTACTTTAGGATGCTTAACCAAAGCATCTTCGACCTCAAACGGACCAATCGTGTACCCGCAAGAAATAATGATGTCATCGGATCGTCCTTCGAACCAAAAGTATCCGTCTTCGTCCCTCTTCCCTTTATCCCCCGTGATATACCACTCTCCACGAAACGCCTTTTCGGTTCGCTCCTGATCTGCAAAGTATCCCTGAAATAACGCAGGGTGGTTTCTATGGACTGCAATATGTCCAACGTGATTGGTCGGCAATTCAATACCATTGTCATCAATGATGGATACAGTGCCTTCCAGAAGAACTTGTCCCATGGACCCAGGACGAACAGGTACATCACGCAACATACCTACAAGCAATGTGCCCTCCGTTTGTCCATATCCATCTCGAACTTCGACATTGAACTCCCGTTGAAAAGTGTCGATCACTTCACGATTGAGTGGTTCTCCGGCCGACACTGCAGATCGTAAGTGAAGATGGTATCGTCCCAAATCACTCACCTTGGCCATCAATCTGTACTCCGTAGGCGTTGCACACAACAAAGAAATACCGTACTTTTCAATCAGTTGTAGGTAACGCCCTGGATGAAAACTCCCCGTATAGACAAACGCTGTACCTGCATTCCCTAGAATCGAAACAAAGGGACTCCAAATCCACTTCATCCATCCTGGACCTGCTGTAGCCCACGCCAACTCTCCAGGTTGAACGTCGAACCAATACGTTCCTCCCCCTGCGAGATGTTCTCGGGGCCATGAATAGACGTGCATTACGCCCTTTGGACCGCCAGTGGTGCCACTCGTATATGAAATGAACGCCACATCTTCATCGTCGTTCTCAACACAAAAATCCTCTAATGATTCTTGTTCTGTGAGAGAAGCAAGCGGCGACCAGCCTTCCTCCTCGTGGCCAACCGTCAAGAAGTGTTTAAGTGAAGGACAGCATGAACGAATCTCATCAACGCCCTTATGCAACGAGTGGTGAGCAATCACCATTTTGATATGAGCGTGTTGAATTCGATATTTGATATCATCTGTTCGCAACATTTCGGAACCTGGGACAAGTGTGGCACCGATCTTTAATAGAGCCAGGTACACGATGTAGGAATCTATTCCTCGAGGTATAAGAATGAGTACGCGGTCTCCTCTCTTGATACCAATCCGGTAAAGAGCGTTCGCCAATTGATTGCTCCGTGTTCTCAACTCCCCATATGTTACTCTGCATTCATAACCATGCTCATTCAAACAAAGTACGGCCAGTCTTTCTGGTACGGCCATTGCAATCTTGTCCACTTCCCGTGCGAAATTGTATCCCATGTGTAAATCTTCACCTCTTACGTTTTTGTTGATCTGCTCATTAAAAATCGACTTGTACAGAATAGGTTCAACCTTTTACCGATACCAAAGGAGTATTTATTCACCACACATTGGAAGTACCTACTTCCTAGCAAATGTTACATATTAAATCACACAGTACCTCTTCTAATATGACTTCCTCGGCAACATCATCTATTCAACGATGTTAAAATAGTTAATATAAGGATTTTTGCGTTTGACGACTTCATTATCTCTTTGCATATGAATGCAAAGAAAAGTAAAGAAGGTTTTTATTATGAAGTGTTAAATCCCCGCCTGACACGTAGCTGTGGCGCTTACGTAATTGCTCATCTGCGCTACTCGAACAAATACTTTTTGAATACTTACTCACCCCAACATCGTGTCATTGCTCAACATTCGCCACATCAATAAGCATAGCAAGCTCAGCTTTCAAAAAAATAAACATTCACTTAACAGGAGCTTAATCTTTAGATCTGTGGGCATGATAAATTTGGTTTCGATACCAATCCAGCGGGCGTCTAAGATATTTCTTTACTGATTCAATAATTTACCTTCTGGCTATTATTTTATTTGATTGGGTTTCCATTAAAGAACTATCTGTTTTTCGGGGATATGTATTGGCTCAATTCTATTCTCAACTGCCACTTTGGTATGTGATCGAAAGTGGGTTCCTTACTGATGCAAATTCTGGTTCGCTCTATCCAATTTATTCTCGTTGGTTCTTATGTCGATTGGGGGAAAATGTCACCATTCATTCAATTGTTCGAACCGTATCGAACGTTTATGCGCAGTGTGATACCATTTTTTTAAAGTATGCTTAAAGTGTGGCCGGCCCCCAGATCCACAAGAAAAACGGGAGCGCAGCCAATCCAAAATATGCATGGCAATTTATGCGTTCCAATAACCTGGGTAATGGCATCTGCAAATATAGCAGGATGTTTACAGTAACCCGCATACTTGTGGGAATCATATGTAAGCGTTCAGGTAAGTTGTCGGGATGTACTGAACCACAAAGATATAGATTCAACTTAGTCACACACGGACTGTCATCTATAAATCTTCATCCCCAGGTTCACCCAAACGATGTAACCGTTTATGAATGATCCGGTAGCACATAACAATGCCTATCAACAACAGTATTCCGGGTATCAATTCGATACGCCAATGGCGATAGACTGATAACCCCAACTGATCAAGGAGGTTACCTCCTAGTAAAAATGTACTGGTCCATAAAAATGAAGCGATTAGCTGAATAGGGATATAAATTTTGAGTTTCAACTTATTCACACCTGCTACATAAGGTATGATGTCACGTATTACTGCGATATACTTTGTGATAAGTAAAGTCCAAGTGGCTTGCTTTTGAAACAATCGTTCTGTTTTTTGGAGATTCTTTTCACTAATAAAAATATATTTCCCAAATCTTTGTATCACAGGTCTTCCAACCATTCGACCAATCAAATACGTTAAAATTGAACCGGTAAAAGTGCCCATGCTAGCAGATACGATTAATAGAGGAAGATTAAATGAAGATTGACTCGTATGCGACAAGACCCCTACTGTTGTTAACAAGGTTTCTCCAGGTACAATTAAAATTACGTATTCGAGGGCAAGTAGGACAAAAACACCGGTATATCCATATGCAGTTGCAAAATGTTCAAAGCCCACTGTGTTGGCCCCCTTTGAAGTTCTGAGACGAATGAACAACATTTCAGGTTGCAGCGTTTCTGTCGATAACTTTAAGACTCTGGTATTATTAGTTTCTTGTGAGCTTCAATCGGGAACTATTCTCCTGCCTGTCATTTTTTAAGGCCTTTACGTCTTTACGCGTTATAGCAAGATAACTTACAAAGAAGACAATTAAGATGATTAATACACCGCTCACTAAACCATCGCCGAGTCCAAGCCCACCAACGCTAGGTGACTTGCCTGCCCAATCTGCAAAAGAAGCACCTAATGGACGGGTCAAAACGTATGAAAACCAAAATGAGAAGACTGCATTCATACCAAATAACCAGTAGCAAAGACCTGGGTCGCAAACAAAAATGGCAAACATGACACCGGAGAAAAAATATCCGAGATGCAACGTCGTTGCAGTCATATCTCCCAGGGCTGTCCAGAGGGCAAATGTAGCAAGTACGGTTGCCCAATAGAACATCTCACTGCGCTTCGCATAAATACTGTGTATCGACAAAGTCTTTTCAACTCTGAACGGTATACCTAGAACGGTATGCGCTACACCAGCAGCCATCGTTCCAAGAATACTCACCATGACTACCAGGAGCTAATAGACCCTAGCAATCAGCGTCTGACATGGAAAACCCGATTGCCCCAACTACTACCGCGATATATGGGTTGAGGCTGACTAGAAATCTGATGTAGTTTCACACAGCTGCTATGAGCAGCTTAACAATCCAAAAATATATGGTGGAGCAGGTACCTTCACAAGCAATTTTTCTGAAGAATTTATTGTGGATACCTTCATGTACATGCCCTTTTCTAGTTCTGTATCTGTATTATGATGTAATATCTCTTCGTGAAAAATGCGTCCACCCCACCGCGACTAAAACCATACCGGAAATAATTATTGTAGACGCCGTTTTTGTCGTTACGTAAAGAAAGTGGTGACCAGATGGCATCATGGCCAACATTGGTTGTGCCCATGGATACACGGGTCCAAATCGAGAAGAATGTGCTACGGCAACCGCCGGAATTGTTAAAATGACATTTACCGCAAAAGGCGCCCCGAAACTTTTCCACCATGTCGATACCCAAAGCTGCAAAGCAATCAATGGAATACAAGCAAGCCATCCGCCTAGGATGCTACGAAACAGCATGGACCAAGGTGCCGCGGTGGAAATATGCAATACACTCACTCCGGTTGCGACTACGCCGAACATCATGAGTACTTGTGCAAGCGCAACAAATACGAGTACATAAAAGAATTTCACGATGTATATGGTCGATCTCGGAATGGGGAATGATAGGATCTGCTTCCACCCCCCGGACAAATGTTCAAATCGGCACATCAACGAACACAATACACCCGTGAGCAGCGGCAACATCAACAACGAATAGGCAGCAACGACAATGAAATAATAGCTATTCCACGGGTTTGCGTTCATACGATGCAGAAGTGGACCATGGCTTGCTGCCATAAAACCGATTGCAATTGCCAATAAGGGAGTCAGAACAACCGGGAACCAAATACTGGACTTGCGCATTTTCATCCATTCAGACTGAACAACTCTCCACATCATTGAATCCATTCCTCATTTCACTTCCTGCCTGGTGAAGAAGTAAATTCCACAACAAAGCAATAGAAAACATACGATTACCGACAACACGATCGGCTGCGCCCCAGATTGGGTGTATGCAGCGGCTTCACCCGGATACACCCAGGGCATCCACTTTGGAACAACATGGGCGATCACGTTTGCAAAGCTGACGATGACACCAATGATCCCCGCCGAAATCGCGAAGCTTTGATTAGCAATCAACACGGACAGTATCAATTGAAGCCCAATCAATGCATAAGAGGCCACATACGGACCGAAGCCCTCTTGCAATACCGCATGCCAAGGAATGGACTGGTTACCAAACCCGAGCAAATACCCCGTGATGACGGTGCCAATCATGGCAAGCATGCTAGAGAAAGCAAGATACAACAGAAGCCAAATGAACTTGCTTCCATAGATTTTGAAGCGTGATACGGGCAACGCAAGCAACTGTTTCCACGTGTTCCCCTGATGCTCCATTCCTGTCATTAATGAAGCGAGGAGTGTCACACCTAAAACGAGAGCAGGAATGGTTAGGAAATTCACGTTCTGAATTAGGCCCACCCAATGGTTCACGCCTTGTGGGACCATCTCATGCCAGCTTACTAAGTAATGAACACCAGTCAAACTATTCACTCCGATGGAACCTAAAACGCAAAGTGGAAGTATCCATGTGTGCTGAAACTTTATCCAATCTGATCGTAATGCGCCTATCATTACAGACTCCCTCCTGTACCCACAAGGTTCAGGAAGATGTCTTCCAGCGATGGGGCATGTTCTCGAATGCGAAACACATTCACATCTCCGAGGACAAGCTTTCGGTTCATCCGAGCTGAAGTGGCGTGATCCACGCTCTTTAGCACAAGTGACTTGTCTTCGAGTGCTACCTCATAACCGTCTTTCAGCAACAGGTTGTACGCTTCAACAGGTTTATCTACGTCAACATACAACTTTGCTTCACTTTCTTGGCGGAGGGTTTCAATTCGATCTTGAAAAAGGAGATTGCCTTGATGGATAATTCCAACCCAGGTGGCCATTTGTTCAATTTCACTGAGCAAGTGGCTCGAAACAAGCACGGAAATTCCGTATTGACGGGGCATCTCCATAATCAGTTCACGAATTTCGTGAATCCCTGTCGGATCAAGTCCGTTGGTTGGCTCGTCCAAAATCAACAACTTAGGATTCGCTAGTAGAGCCGTTGCGATCCCAAGTCTCTGTTTCATTCCCAGAGAGTATCCTTTGACGGCTTTACTTGCT
The DNA here is from genome assembly GCF_042678105.1 of Alicyclobacillus fodiniaquatilis. Lineage (NCBI taxonomy): Bacteria > Bacillati > Bacillota > Bacilli > Caryophanales > Alicyclobacillaceae > Alicyclobacillus > Alicyclobacillus fodiniaquatilis. Next base: position 373,172 of record NZ_JBHUCX010000099.1, on the reverse strand, counting down.
GCCGGTGTCAATCGAACAATCTCCAACACCTCGTCGATTCGCTCGGCGGAGACATCCAAAAGTCGCGCAAACACTGCCAAGTTCTCATAACCGGATAGGTGACCATAGTAGGAAGGATTCTCAACCAGAGAGCCCACTTTTTGCAGAATGGAAGTCCGATGGCTCCTAAGTGACTGACCAAAGATATGAATGTCGCCAGAAGTGGGCTTAATTAGCCCTAACAGCATACGGATTGTTGTTGTTTTTCCAGCTCCGTTAGGTCCAAGGAAACCGTAAATGGCTCCTTCGGGCACCCTTAAATTCAATGCCTTTACCGCAATCTGGGATTTATATGTCCGAGTAAGTTCAGACGTTTGCACAACCCATTCTATCAATTCCAACACCTCGTTTAATGAATACGGAAAATCTATCTTGACTACGTTACCGGAGATGGCAGTAGTAAACTGCTATGAAACACATACAGCCATTCTTTTCGTGTAAAATAGTCAAATCTTAATAAACATAGCAAGCTAAGCTTTCAAACAGAGAAACATTCGCTTAACAGGAGCTTAATCTTGAAATGGTTGAGGAAATGATAAACGCTAACCCTAGAATGCGGACCTTGAACAAAATTTTCCTTCTCTCACTATCTGTAAGGCATTTCTCGAACAAGGGTATGGAGGCGTCGCAAGTGATACATAAACGCCTCCACGAGGCTGTGAGGGGCGAATACGATGAATTGCCGCAAATGGAAGTGATCGGTTGCGCTTAGATGTTGGATTTGGAATATTCATTATACTCCTGTGTTATTTAACGGTACGAAATATGTGTTACGCTTGTCTCATCACCTACCTAACCTAATCGCGCCTCGTTGTCTGATGGGGTGCATTTTTTTGCCTGCTATACCTTAACCCACGACATTCCATTTACGAAATCAGTTATTCATTGTCTGTGTTCTTCGGCCAAAGGCGCATTGGCTAGGTGCAGTCGGTACGCTATAACACATCATATTTGTCCTTCTACTCTGATGATACGTCCGCTCCAGTAATTAGTCATTGCACAATCACATTGTATAACTCTGCAAATCTGCGCACCGCAGCGATATGAGGCCTTTATTTTTCATAAACTATCCAACGAAAAACAGCATTGATTTTGATACTTCTTTGAAGGTGTAAACCTATATTCTTCGAGTGGCCAGTAGACATCACTACAAAAGGGGAGAATACAGTATGAATTTGAAGGTAAAAGCCGTATCGGCATCAATTGTCTTGTTGGCTTCACTCGGCATTGCTGGATGTGCTACATCAGCAAACAAAACAGCAACGAATAGTACAGCGACGAAATCGGCTGCAACCACCAGCAAAAAAACGACGACCAAGTCCACCGATAAAAGTAAGTCGGCACCTTTGAAGACCGCGACGAGTAAGACGGGCAACAAGGACACTTCGAAGACTACAACGAGCAAGAATACTAGCAACGATACTTCAAAGAAGTCGACAACTGCTAAGACGGATAAAACTTCAACTGCGTCGTCAAAGTCTACATCGACAAAAAGTGATCATAAAACAAATAAGTGAGTGCCACACACTCCTATCAACGGTATTTCCTACTCACGCCTCATCGGCTACATTGGCCGATGAGGTCTTATTTATACGTCATGCAATAACCATGCCGCCAAATAATACGAGAAATGTGTCGCACCCCTTCACTTTTATATCTTGTAGCAATTTTAAACATTAATCGAGTAGGCGGGGACGCCTAGCCCGTAATCTGCGTCGTATCCATTCGTCGAACCGTTCACAGTGCACTCTGACCTTCTTGACGCTTCTTTATAGCTCTCTTCACAGCGAGTCTGTGTCGATATCCATGCGGCTTCCCCAAGGATCCGTCGTAAATGCGAATTTCCCGCCTTCGTAATACCACCTTGCCATCGAGATGAACCACTCGAGTACTCCATTGGGACGAGTCCTGCTCTGGCCAATCTTCTGTCATATTCGCTGCCTTTTGTTCAATAACACATTTTCAAAATCAGCGCATTTTTATACAGGTGTGGTTTAAAAAGCCCCTCCGATTTATGTTCGCCAGACTGTTCTGCGTAAAGAACTTTATTTTTCAATACACAACTCTATTTTCCATGACCAGATCAACACACTTAAGAGCGCAATTACACCTTTGTGGCTCAATCTGAGTTCTATTTCCTGGACGCTGCTCCCTACTTAAACGCTAAGAAACGCATGCAAGCGTCCCAACTGATGGCGGTGATGCCGATAATGCATCTCTACCAGTTGGAACCATTCTTCCCCGTTCAAGTATCCAAATCCCGGGTGCTCGACCGTGTTCTCCAAGGGGATCTCGTCCAGTGTTGGCGCGACGGCACGCATGCGGACAATTACGTCCTGCATACCCGCTTGTATCTCCTCTTTGCGCTCTGGCTGCGTCGGCGTATACTGTGGTGACGGTGGCACTTGAATCCGAACTGTTGGAAAACTTCCTTCACGAAACGCGCGTTCTCCCCTGTCATTCTTGACACCCCCCACGCACACGCCTGGATTTGATGCAACTTTGCAGACCTCCACGTTGCGCAAATGCATAAAGCGGGCACTGTTCATCAAATGCACCAACATTTGCCCCAGCGACCATTCATCAGCGCTCGGTTTACGACAGATCTGTTCCATGCTCAGATTCGCGAGTTCATTCAAGTAGGACGTCGTCTGTGCCTCGACACTGAGTAAAATCTCATTTGTGTTCATATCGCTTCTTCATTCCTCTCTAGTGCTTTCACCTCCATTTTGCAGACCACTCCTGACAGCAGTATGTCAGTATCTCTGCAGCATGTTTTCAATTTCCCTTCGGATCTGCAAACGGAATTCCTCCGGTCCGATCACCTCGACGCCCGCCCCCCAACTGAGCACCCACTTGAGCACATCCTCTGGTTGTCGCACGCGCAGGATCACGTCAACGACGTCCGTGCCCATCGTCACAGACTCCATGAAAAAGTGATTGGACTCAAGCACAGCATTCCGTAGGTGCGGCTGGAACTGAACATGAATGAACAAGCTTCGGTCATCTTGAGGTGTGTAGCTGCGCAACTCAAAATCAGCAGGGCGCTCGAACGATTCATCCAATACGACAACATTCTGCATCCGGGAAAGCCGGAAGTGGCGGATGGCGTTGCGCAAGTCACAGTGTGCAACCAGCATCCACACACCCTGAATCAATACCAGCCCATACGGTGCAACCGTTCGCTCTGTCTCTTGCTCCTTATCGGACCGCACAAGCGGCTTCGTGTAGCGAAAGCGCACTTTTTTATCCGCCAGCAGCGCCCCCCGAATATGCCCGAGCACCTTCAACTCCAACATGCGCTGCTCCGCAGGTAAGCGCGTGTTCAGAATCCTCGTTGATTCGCTAAACTCCGCCAAACGCGCGCGGACAGGCGCTGGCAAAACACTTTCAATCTTGTGCCGACCTGACTCAGCTTGAGTGGAATACGGCGGATCGAACTGTTGCTCAACAAACTCCGTGCCCATCAGAATGGCAAATGCCTCTTCCACAGTGAGATGGACAGGCGGTAAAAAATACCCATCCATAAGGGAATAGCCCTGTCCTGGCGCGCCTACTATCGGTACACCCGATTCGGAAAGCGCCTGCATGTCCCGGTAAATCGTCCGAACACTCGTCTCGAATCGATCCGCCAGATCCACCGCGCGCTGACCGCCCTTTCTCTGCAATTCAATGACGATCCCAAGTAGGCGATCCATCCTATTCATCGCGTGCACATTCCTTCTTCTTTATTTCTCAAATAGATTATGATAATGCTAATGTGAAAGCGGATCAAAGAAAAGAGACACATCACCCTTTCGATCCGCCAGCGCCATGGAGTCGTATGTATGATCCCGCTTCTTTGACTTGTAGTCAAATCCCTATGAAATGACCAACTTGATTGACGATCCGACCCATCAGTCTGAGGTCAGCGTTCACAAGGAAGCGTTGTTGGCGGAGTTAACAGGTCGTGCGCCAACACCCTCTTATCATGTCAGTGGTGAACCTGACGTCTTGAAAAATCAGGAAGTTCAGGCGATGGCATCACGCATGGCGGTCTATGTAGAAAGCCCATGGCCTCCCCCACTGCTTCGTGATCGCCATCATTGAATCCGGCACTGTACACCGCCCTTTTTGACCATCACAGCCGATTCAATTCCCGACATCATCAACAGCGTTTCTTGCCATACTGCGTCCAGAAGTCACCGTCGTTGGACCAGCATGAATTGCCCTGACTGCCTTCGGTAAAAAAAGTGCGATAATCGCTGACAATAGGCTTATCCCTGCACAAATCAAGAGCGCCATGTGATAGCCCTGCACCATTCCAGCGGCTGGAGAACGAAGGCCAGCATGACGCGTGGCGGCAGAGGAAATCGCGACCAAAACAGCTAGGCCAATGGCGCCACCGATTTGGCGTCCCATGTTGACCAAACCCGAAGCCAGGCCAGCATCGCTCGCCTCGATGCCAGTGGTTGCGGCGACTGTCACTGGCAAGACCATCAAGCTCATGCCAAGTCCCGCGACAAGCGTTGGCCCCAACACGTGAAATGAATAGTCTGGTGCGACCGTCAATTTCGACAACCAAGCGACGCCAATCGCTGAAATGGTCGCGCCGGCGGCAAGCAAGGAGCGATACCCGATGGCAACAATCAACCGCTTTGCGACAAATGCGCCAATTACCAAAACCACGGTCATCGGCACTAGGGACAAACCAGTCCGCAATGCACGATAACCCAGAATCTGCTGCTCATAGAGCGAAAGAAAAAAGATGACCGAAGTCATGGAAACGCCTAGACACGCCATCATCACATTGGCCAAGCTAAGACTCCGATGGCGAAATATGCCCAGTGAGACGAGCGGCTGTCTACTGAACATTTCGATGACAATAAACGCCGCAATGAGGGCACCAGCAGCAATCAAAGAAATGACGACAGACATCGATCCCCAACCAGCGCGATTTGCCTGAGAAATGGCATAGACCAAGGCGCCAACGCCAACGGTGATGGTCAGTGCGCCTGCAGTATCCAGGCGACGTCCGTCATGGCGCAATGAAGAGGGCATTAAGCAGATTGCCGCACCCACGAACAAAGCGATACCAATGGGAACATTGACAAACAGCACATATCGCCAATTCAGTTCGGATGTGAGCACGCCACCCAAGATCATCCCCACCGCCCCTGCCGAGGACGCAGCGACAGCCCAAATGGCCAGTGCCTTGGTGCGCTGATGACCATCCGTGTGACTGGCGGTAATCAGACTCAAACTGGCTGGCGCCAGTGCCGCAGCCCCGATTCCTTGTACAACACGCGCGACAATCAGCCATTCACCATTCTCTGCAAAACCACCCACTAAGCTGGCTAGGGTAAAGATGGCCAAGCCACACTGGAACACCCATTTTCGGCCAAACAAATCGCCAGCTCGCGCTGCGAAGAGCAAGAGCCCCCCAAATGTGATTAAATAGCCATCGACCACCCACTGCTGCCCATTGGTCGACATCCCCAAATCCGCACGCATGGCCGGCAAGGCCACATTGACGATGGAACTGTCGAGAACGACCATGAATTGAGCCACACAGGCAATCGCGACAATGATCCCAAGTGGAATGTGGGATCGAACAATTGACGAAGTAGTTACTGAAGATTTGGTCACGAAAGTCGCTCCTTCTCCTCTTTATCGATCACGCTGAACCTTGTCGTCCGAACGTTGCGAGACAGCGTACACAAGTTGCTGCCCCGCTTCAACGTATCGATTGATGCATGAACTATTTTTTGTTAACTAGTTAACAATCGAACCGAATAATCGGAACAAAATCATCTTGGCATGCAGGATCACTTCTACCAAACGGTCAGCTTTTGTTCAACTGGAGTGCGTGGCTTCGGACTCGGCACTCGATTAAAATATCCCATATGTAGCATACCGACAATCCGCTCATCTTCCCGAATGCCCAATCCCTCTTTGAACTCTGGAAAATGAATAAATTCATACGTTGACCAAAACATGCCCAACTTCTGTTCCCATCCAAGCAACTGAAGGTTCTGCATCAGGCAACATGCAGCAGCAAAATCCTCTTCCCGCTTGTGTTCGTTTTTTTGCGCCTTCATGACAACAACGAGATGAGCGGGGATATCCACCAGTCTTCTTTTCATCACCTCCTTGAGTTTTGTCGGCAACAGCCGAACCCGCTTCATGCGACGGGCTGCGTCCAACGCCAAATCGCCCAAGTGAGCTTTTCCCTCCACGCTCTCCACATAGATGAACCGCCAAGGCTCACGTAGTCCATGATTTGGGGCCCATACCGCATCGTTTAGCAAACTCATGACCAACTCTCTGGAAACAGACTCCTGTTTGAACGAACGAATGCTTCTTCTTCCCCGAATCGTTTGTGCGATATTCATCATTGCCGCCTCCTTCAACGATAAAGCCAAACAAGTCGTTTCCATCCTCGCGTGCCTCACCTTCCCATTCGCTCGCCTATTTCAACTGAGACTGTCGTACCCGCAAATAAGCGAACCAATTTTGCAAAAACTTTAGAATGGCTTCGAGCTCTGCCCCCGAAAATCGCTCTAAAAATTCCAAAAAGCGTCGTTGCTCCTGTTCGTGCAATGTTTGATGCAGCTCAAAGATACGTCTCCCCTTTTCTTTCAGGCTGAAATATACTTCTTTCCGATTGTCACTCAACTGACTCCGTCGCACATAGCCGATTTGCTCCAATTTCGCGGTAATTTTGGTAATGCTCGCTTTTGACAAATTTAGTTTTTCTGCAATCGTCGTGTTGTTGATGGGTCCGTGTTGGCCTATGCAATCGATGACGTGAACGCTGGTCAAATTTTTAGGAAATGCTGACAAATGCACTGCCTCTGCCTTGTTAATAAATTCATTCAGCTCCATCTCAAACATTTCTTCGTTCAGATGCACAAAATCGATGTAGTGGGTATAAACGAGCTGTTTGAGCACTTCGACGGAATGATCCATGTCACACCTCTTGTTCCGAATTTCGGCGTTCGGCTTGATATATCGTTAACTTGTTAACAATAATACAGTGAAGCCTGTTAAAAATCAATCCCACATCGACTCGGAAGAAATATCCCTTGGCGCACATTGGTGCATTTCCACCGAGTCGACGAGAAGTATACGGAATGAACTGCAACACGGCAGCAAGGAACCATATTTTTAACTAAATCGTCGGGACGAACACAACCCGTTGCGCGCTGTCAGTTGGCGCATGCCAAACTTCTTCCACTTTGGCCAACGGGAAAGGCGCCGCATTCACAGTAAGCTGGCCAGATGCAATCGCATCGATAAGCGCTGGAAATTCAGCAATATACCCAGCAGTCGAGACAGAGCCTTGACCGCAGCCAAGCACTTGAAAGTTGGCAGAGCGAAGTGCCGCAGAAGGCACAGCCGCAGTCGGGCCCGCAACGGAACCAATCTGAATCCAAGATAACGCGCGACTCCGATCCGCTCTTTGCATCAACATCGAGATCATCGCAAGCTCTGTAGGCTTTCCCCAGAGATAGTCGATCACGATGTCCACTTCAGCCGCTGCCTCCCCCAGCCGTTTGGCGGCTGCCTCTGATTCCCCCGCGAGGGAGACGATGGTGTCAGCACCCAGTGCTGTAAGTGCATCAAGGCGTTCTTGATCACGACCAGCGCCGATCACCTGACTTGCGCCAAGCAGTTTGGCAATCTGAACAGCCATCTGTCCGGAATTTCCAGTCGCGCCAAGCACGAGGACCTTTTGCCCGGGTTGAAAAACAATTCGGCGGTGAAACGCAACCCATGACGACATCGCCGGATTCATGGCTGCCGCGATATGCACCGGATCGACCCCTTCAGGCAAAGGGACACTACGGCGCAAATCAATGACCGTCTTTTCTGCGAACGTCCCAAGAGATGTGTCGAAGGCTACAAAATAGACCAGTTGACCATTGGACAATCGTCCAACACCATCAATACCGGGAATCAACGGCAATTCGTCGGTGCTCGTATAATGAGAACCGTTCGCTTGAGAACGTACACGCGGATGTAATCCAGCAGCAAGCACGTCGACAAGCACTTCGTTCTCCGTGGACGGTTCCGGTGTTCGGTCATAGACGCTTTGGTACAACTTTCGTACCTCATCCAGCACATTCTCATCCAAGTTGGATCCGACCATGATCTCTCCGTTATCCAAATTCGACTACTCGGTATTCTGCGGGATCGAGAGCCCAGCATGTTGCAACTCGCAAAGCATCTCCAACTCAACAAGTCCAGCATTACCGGTTTGGTCGATCGCGCTGAACGCCGCGGGCTCGTCGAACGTACGGTCTCTCCCAACGATCGGCGTGGGTTCAATGTGAGATTAACGGCTGCCGGACGGCAACGAGTCCATGTGGCTGGCGGCGAGATCGAGCGGCAAATCCATGATGCCATCCATACGCTTACCGAGACTGAACGTACAGAACTGACTGCCCTTGCCGCCAAAATCTTGGGGATTACTGTAGGCACAAATGGCTGAACAAAGCTTATCGTCGCGGCTCTCTCTATTGTTGCAGACGGTCGCAGTATCATTCCCTCTCCAGCACTTCTTTCATGACTTCTAGACATTTTGTATAGCCAAATTTCATCTTTCATCGATATTGACGAAATATACAGTATATACTAACATCAATCACAGCAAAGATAGGATGCGGAGCCCTACTGTTCCTTCCAAAAATGTCGATGCCGCCTCTTCTGACGCAAGCGGATCGAATCCAAAATAGGAATAACGTTTCCAGAAAAGCCTCTACGCAACGGCTCTGCGGATCTGACAATCCAGGTAAACACGCTGTTTCCTTGGAGCAAAACATTGAATATGCGGACTTGTGTAAACGGTTACCCATTATTATATATTCGAGTAATCGATTTACTGGAAGGAGGTGAATCATCGGCAAACCGACAGATTATCCAACAATGCCGCTCGAAAATCGTGAGGAGGTCGAAGAAGTGAGAAGAGTCAATAGACTGTTAAGACTATCTACAAGTGCGCTTCTTGCATCATGCGCAGCGCTGATCTTCAGCGCGCAAGGCGCATTTGCAGCAACCGTCGATGACAGTGCCTTGAATGCGGAAATCACAGCCGCACAGAACTTCGCGGCGTATGCTGTTGTGGGTTCTGCGCAGGGAGATTGTTCCCAAAGTGATTTGAATGCTTTGACATCAGCCATTTCGTCAGCCCAAAGTGTTGCGGATGACACAACGGCCAGCCAAGCGACGGTGGATGCTGCAGTCACGGCACTTACAAATGCAATCCAGACGTTCGAGGCAACTGGCGTCAATCTTGTGCCAAATCCCGGATTTGAGACAGGCGCTTTAGATCCTTGGACCACCCAGAACAACGCGACGGTGGAACCAGACAATGCGCACGCTGGCACATATGCTGTGAATCTTGGTGGGCCTGCATCAGGCGTTCAGCAGACCATCACCGGTCTCGCACCAAATACGACCTATACGCTGACCGCTTGGGTTAAAACTGCAGGGGATGTTGTCTACCTCGGCGCAGAGAACTTTGCTGGGGCAGGAAGTCAAGTCAATACGACAACCACGGCCGCTGGCTACACACAACTGAAAGTGAGCTTTACGACAGACAGCACTTCGACAAGTGTCTATATCTTTCTTTGGAAGAACGATAACACCGGCCCAGCGTACGCCGATGACTTCTCATTGCGAGATGCGCCCCCGTACAGCACACAAAAGTACAATGGTCAAGACATCGGATTCAATACCCAAGACCCCTATTTTGAATCAAGCACACAGTTGAATCAACTGTATGATCAAGTTGCCGCAACAGGGACAAAGTGGGTAAGGGCTACGTTATTCTGGGACCTCATGGAACCGACCAAAGGAAAGATCGATTGGACACAGGCAGATATGATCTTCAATGCCATCAAGGCACATGGGTTTAAATATGACATGGTCATTCGATCCGCGCCATCATGGGCGGCCAACGGCGCCGACACGTCCAATCACAACTATGCGCCCACCGATAGTACGTCCTACGGAGAATTCTGTTACCAGGTTGCCAAGCGATATCTGAATCGAGGGGTGACCATCGTCTTCGAATTGGGAAACGAAGAAAATACTCAATTCTTCAATGAGCCCGCCGTGGATCCGGTTGCATATACCAAAGACATGCTCATTCCAGGTTCAACCGGAATCGGTCAGGCAGCCAAAGAACTTGGCGTCCCAAAACCCACGGTGCTCGTTGGCGGCTTTGCGCCTGTCGATCCACAGAACACGCCAGGCTCAGTATCTCCACTCGATTTCCTGCAAGCGATATACGACAATGGCGGTAAAGGATATTTTGACTCTATTGCCTATCATCCATATACGTATGTCTCCGCCCCCGACAGCACCAATTGGACATTCACCGAACTCCAATCGCTGGTGAATTTAATGGACAGTGAAGGCGACACCAATCGGAAGGTGTACGCAACTGAAGTGGGTTGGGCGACCGGTACAGGCACCGGAGAAATCAGCGAAGCTGACCAAGCGACATATACTGGAGAGGAATTCGATGAGTGGTTCAGCCTGCCATACGCCGGTCCAATGATTTGGTATGAGTTGGTGGACAATTCATCCAACGACAACACGAACCGAGAAAATACGTTTGGTCTGATGTACAATACCAATCCATGGACACCCAAGCCAGCATACAACATATTTGAGTCCAAAGTTGCCCCTGTTGATGTGACCGCACTCAACTCAGCGATCACATCAGCAAAATCGATAGCCCAACATGCAGTCGTGGGAACTGGCTATGGCGACTATGCGCAAACCAACTTGGACGAGTTGAACGCGGCGATCACGACTGCACAAGCCGCCGAAACAGCGCCAACAGCAGATCAAGCGGTCATTGACACAGCCGTCACAACGTTGAACAATGCTGTGACGAGCTTCCAATCGACCGCTGTCCAAGATCATACGCCGCCCACCATTGAGATTACATCTCCTACGAATAAGCGTTATCTGGATGACCAAACACTCACTATCAGGTATCGCGTCAATGACAACTTATCAGGCGTCAACAATGCGTTGATGGTCGCCAAATTGGATGGCCGCTCTGTGAAATCCGGGGATACTATCTTGCTGTATACCCTCCCGCTCGGCGCACATACAATGCGTGTTACAGCGGTGGACAATGCAGGAAACAAGGCGACACAGACGGTTTCCTTCACCACAACTACGAATATGGCTTCCATTCAGCAATTGGTTCAGACATTCCAGCAGACGCATGCCATCGACAATGGCGGCATCGCAAACGGCCTGGAGAAAAAACTGAGTCATGATGATTTGAACAGCTTTGTGAACGAAGTTCAGGCGCAGAGCGGCAAGCATATACAGGAAACTGCAGCTGCTGTGCTCATCCGCGATGCACAGTCTTTACGCACTTCGTAATCCACTCGCATCATGATGTCAAGACGACATTTGTACGCTCTTATCGAAGAGCTTCTGATATGCATGATGGAAATACACTGCATTCGCCAGGTAAAATCCGAACCAGTATATTGGCTTGTGATTTTGCCTGGCTCACCTTTTCTGGATCAAGTCCTTGGTTATAAGTGATTTTTGGAACTCCCTTCAACCAGGGCTTTAAATACTCGTAGACTTGTCCGTTATCTATGTATAAAAACCATAGAAAAACGTGATATTATACTAACAAAAATAATTTTGGCCAAAAGGGGATCGACAAAGAGCAGTAGCCATCAACACGCCTGCCGGATGTAGCCACTTATGTTTATCTGCGTTATTATAGATATATGAGATCTATAATGGAGTTGTTGAAATGGAATTTTCTCAGGGCACTGGATATGCGCTTCATGCATTGACTTTACTGGCCAAAGCACAGAAAGGTGAAAGCACGGGAATTCGTAACTTGGCGTCTTTTCTCGGCGTATCCGAAAGCTACCTATCTAAGATCATGACAAAACTCAAAAAAGGAGGTATTGTTCGTTCATCTCCAGGCGTATCAGGAGGATATGAGCTTGCTCGACCAGCAAACGAAATTACGTTTCTTGATGTCATTGAAGTTACAGAAGGTCGAAACCACCTATATGACTGCGCTAACTTTAAAGAAAACCGGCATGCATTATTTCAAGGACATCACAACGACAAAGCGCAAAGCCCACGGGGGAACGGGTGCATCATTCAACAGATATTGCACGGTGCTGAAGAAACGCTAAACACTTGGTTATCACAACATACCATTCAATCGGCGCTCACCGAGTCACTACTAGCCTATCCGAAGGAGGGTTAACCTTCTTCACAGCCTAATTATAGATATTGGAGGTCTCCAATTGTGGATTCACAGAATTCTGATGTACTGACAACAGACGTTATTGTGATCGGTGGTGGCCCAGCGGGCCTAAGCGCTGCATTGGTGCTCGGTCGCGCAAGAAGAAGCGTCGCGGTGATTGATGAAGGGAAACCGAGAAACCGTGTGACCCACGAGTCACACGGTTTTTTGACACGAGACAGCATATCCCCGAACGATTTTCATCAAATTGCAAAAGAACAAATATTAAAATATCCTTCGGTTTCTTTCGAATCCGACGTTGTCAGTTCTGTATCTGGAAGTGATGAAAAGTTCAGCGTGGCTATGGAATCCGGACGCATTATCTATAGCCGAAAAATCTTGTTCGCGACTGGAATGAAAGATGTATTGCCTGATATTAAAGGACTCACTGAAGTGTACGGAAGAAGTGCATTTGTCTGCCCTTTTTGTGATGGATGGGAGTTAAGGGATAGACACATTAGCGTTATAGGTACAAACAAAATGGGTTTGCACTTAGTTAAAATGGTCAGTGGTTGGACAAAACACATCACATTTCTTACAAATGGTTCGCAATTCTTAGCAACAGAGGATCTGATTGATTTAGAGCGCCACCATGTCGAGACATGTCAAGACAGCATCAAACAGATCGATTCAATTGAAGGTATGGTTCAAAGAATTATTTTCAAATCAGATACGACCATCGACTGTGAAGGGATATTCTTTGTACCAAAACTGGTTCAAGCGACGCCCATTCCAGCTTCACTAGGTTGCAAAATGACTGATGATAATCCGTTCTCAACAATTTCTACTGACCCATTGGGGCGTACAAATGTTGTAGGCGTTTATTCGGCAGGAGATGCAGCGACCCAGTCACATCAGTTAATACAGGCCGCTTCGAGTGGTGCAATGGCGGCCGCAGCCATTCAGCTTGATTTGCTAGACACGGAATGGAGCAAAGCACGCTGATATGTCTGAAACGGAAGGCGTCGTCGTCTGTTACGATACCTTCCGTTTCTGCACAGGTGATCAAAGATACTTGTCATGAATCACCTTCAAATGATGCAACTCATGCCCAGAAATGATATAAGCGATAGCGCGTGTTGACACAGGTACATTCCAGACAGTTCCCTGACGAATCCAGGCATCGTCATCAATGGTGGACAGCAGGCTCGATGTCGCGAAACGCGCTGTCTGCAAACTTGCCAGAAGATCCGCCCAAGAGAATTGATTGAATTTAGCCGAGGACACATATAAATCCTGATCCATTCCTTGCAATGGCGCCCCTTCATTACGGGCCATAGCAAGCATTCGATAAGACATCACACGCTCTGTGTCTGCCATATGTCCTACAACTTCTTTTAAAGTCCATTTACCCGGCGCGTAAGCTCTTTCCACAGACGCTGCATCTACATTGTTTAACAATGTAGATGTCTCCATCTGTTGCTCGCGAAGGATATCTGCAATGTCTCCATCTGGGACAAGGCTTACATAGCGATGGTAATATTCTGGATACTCATTTGATAATGGTCGTGTACGCACAAAAATCCTCCCATCAGGTGATATCATTTACTTGTGTTAAGCGGCTCAAGCGTTGCTGCCAATCAACTTTTCGATATCATCTGCAATGGAATCCGGCGTCGTCTGTGGCGCATACCGCTGAACGACCTTGCCTTTCTGATCAACCAAGAATTTAGTAAAATTCCACTTGATCGCTTCAGAGTTCAATATCCCTGGTACCGCTTGTTTGAGATATTTGTACAAAGGATGCGCCTCGCTCCCGTTTACATCTATCTTGCCAAACACAGGGAATGTCACATCGTACGTCATTTTGCAAAATTCCTGAATTTCCTCATTCGTGCCTGGTTCCTGATGTCCGAACTGATTACAAGGAAAACCAAGGACCGTAAACCCCTTTTCAGAAAACTTCTTTTGTAATTCCTGCAAACCTGTATATTGCGGCGTGAACCCGCATTTGCTCGCCGTGTTCACAATGAGCATAACCTTTCCCTGATAAGCGTCTAGCGGTTGCTCTTTCCCGTCTGCTGTGGTGACCGTAAAATCGTAAACGTTCATTTCAAATTCCTCCCTCTGAATGACCCTAGTGTGGAAGAAGAACCGGCCTGCGAACCTTTTTTGCAATGGTGATAGGAATGCGTGATACGCCTAGACACTGGGATTGCCCTTGTGACTTGAAACATTCATTGTGATCATCATACTAAACCGCGAGCCGATAGCAATCCTCTCATTCAAATTTCGTATCTATTGGCTTCAACTTTGCCTCGATATTCGTTCGTTTTGGTTCCAAAAATGGCGGCAACGCCAGTCGCTCATGCCATGCCACGCATGCCGCTTCGTCGCACACCAGCTGAATGGAAACTGAAATCCCGATTTACAGTTGGCGTATCCATTTCTCGGCCATTACAAGTTCAGGATTCAGCAAACCATGCCCCGCATTCTGCCAGTTGAGCGTTACATCGGCCCCCGCTTGCTTGAGTAACTCAACAAGTTGTTCGCTATTCGTGGCAGGCACAATCGGATCACGCCGCCCAGACTGCATAAGCACAGGTTTGCCTTTCAAGTCGGGAAGCTGCTCAGGCTGAAGCGGCACCATCGCCCGGAACAAAACGGCCGCCGATAGAATGGTTGGCTCAAGCAAAAGCATGCTCGCTGCGATGTTTGCCCCGTTGGAATATCCCACCGCGATTATCCTTTCTGTGTTGAGCGCGTACACCTTTGTTGCTTCTTCAATGAATCGGGCCAACTCGTGCGTGCGGAAAATGAGATCTTCTTCATCAAACACGCCCTCAGACAATCGGCGAAAGAAACGAGGCATCCCATTTTCAAGAATTTTCCCTCGCACGCCGATCAGCGCTGCATCTGCTGCCAAAAACTGTCCAAGGGGAATTAGGTCCTCTTCGTTTCCCCCGGTTCCATGTAGAAGAAGCAATGTGGTATCATTCTGCCCTGTCGGTGATGGAATAAATTTGTGTATGAAATCCACTGCTCATTCCCTCCCTATCACGGGTAGATGAATTTGTGGCAACTGAGCCTCCAAAGTAGAACGATTCGCTTCGAACCATTCAGGCAGTTTCAAATCTGTACCCAGTTTCTCAACAGATTCATCAATGGCAAACCCCGGCGGATCGGTCGCCAACTCAAAGAGGACGCCACCTGGTTCACGAAAATAAACAGATTTGAAATAGCTACGGTCTTTCACTTCGGTCACGCGCATTCCCGCATTTATCAGTTTGGTCTGCCAACGGACCAACTCTTCCTCGTTTGCAACTCGCCAAGCAATATGGTGTATGGTGCCAACGGAGTTCCTGCCGTACTTGGCGTCCTCTTGGCTCACCACGTCGATCATCGTTCCAGGCCCGCCTTCACCCACTTCATATCGATGTCGCTCTCCGCTTTGCTCAAGCAACCGAAATCCCATGACATCTGTTAAAAAATCAGACGTTAAAGCGTGATTTTTCACTTTGATAGTGACACTGTAAATACCCCGAATGGCGTGTTCACGAGGAACTGATCCGTCTCTCCACCCCGGTCTTTGCTCTGCACCATCGTGCGCAACCAATTCGAGGGCAATTCCATCTGGATCGCGAAAAAAGATCACCTGTGTTTCATTTGTGTGTTTCTCTGGACCGCTGACAGATACGCCATGGTCTTTCAGCCGTTTCAACCAGAATTCAACAGACGCACGACGGATTGAGAACGAAGTGACCGTTGCTTGTCCGGCTCCAATGCTGCCCCGTGGACCTTCGCCAAATGGGAAGAATGTAAATATGGTACCTGGATTGCCAATTGTATCTCCATAATAAAAGTGATAGACGTCCGGCGCGTCAAAGTTGACCGTCTTTTTCACCATCCGCAGCCCGAGAAGCCCTACATAGAAGTCCAGGTTCCTTTGTGCCACACCTGACATTGCGGTAATGTGATGAATGCCTAAAATGCCTTGACGCATAACAGATCACTCCTTCTTAAAATGAAAGTATCCAACACAGTAAAATGCGAACTTCATCCCAAAACAATTCACTAATTAAGTGATCGAATGCTCGTTGAACGTCTCAAGGAATTGGAAACCACAGGGATTGTGGTACGCCATGTTTATCCCCAAATGCCTGTGCGCGTGGAGTGTGAACTGACGAAGAAAGGTCTTGAACTTGAACCCGTAATGACCCAAACTGAAGAATGGGCGAACAACTGGGAGGAAGAAGTGCAACAATAAATGCCCCAAAGCAACATTTTTCACGAATGAGCAGAGTCACCGGTATCATTTTACATCACACTGTGCAAAGATGACCGCTGGCAACGCATGTGGTAACCTGCACCACCTTGAATGGGTAAATTCTCTAAATGGTGCAGGTGTCGTATATACATTCCCAAACCGGACGTGAGACACGGTCGATAATCCGCAATCGCCTGTTCCACACACAAATTGATGTTCAAATCACCGTCTCCAATGTCCCGTCGTCCACACGTGTCGTCCTGTATGGCACTACACGTTGCAAGATTGTCACCGGCCACACGAATCTACGGCAACAGTCAGACTGGTACACTGGATGATGGTTCTATCGAACACGCGCGATCAACAATTTTACTAAAAAGTGTTGTTCAAACTTTTTCATCAAATACATCCGCTGCTGCGTCTACACTTGCTTCTACGTCAGTTTCAACATCTACGTTTGTTTCCGCAGCTACGTCCGTCTCAACACTTACATCCGCGTTTACGTCTGAAGAATTATCCTCAACCGATTCTTTTTCGACGAGACCAAGCGTATACGCCGTTGACGTGTGAATTTCTTGGAAGAGCTCTGGATTTTCCACGAGTGACACGCCGTAAGAAGGAATCATTTCTTTAATTTTCGGTTCCCATTCTCTCATATGTTGTGGGAAGCATTTTCCCAATACCTCAAGCATAACGTGGACAGCAGTAGAAGCCCCTGGAGAAGCGCCGAGCAATGCAGCTATCGAGCCATCAGCGGCACTAACCACTTCCGTACCAAATTGAAGTGTTCCTTTGCCGCCTTCCTCGGTATCTTTGATGACTTGCACACGTTGACCGGCCACCACAATGTCCCAATCTTCGCTTTTGGCAGTCGGAATAAACTCGCGCAATTCCTCCACACGCTTCTCGTTCGACAACAAAACTTGCTGAATCAGATACTTTGTCAATGCCATTTCTTTTACACCTGCGGCCAGCATCGTGAGTACATTATTCAGTTTTATAGAACCGAACAAATCAAAATTTGAACCCGTTTTTAAGAATTTAGGCGAGAATCCAGCAAACGGCCCAAATAGCAATGATTTTTTATTATCAATATATCGCGTATCCAAATGCGGAACAGACATTGGCGGAGCGCCAACTTTAGCTTTACCGTACACCTTTGCATGATGCTGCTCTGCAATTTCCGGCTTGTTACACACCATAAATAGTCCGCTTACCGGAAATCCGCCAATATGTTTCGACTCTGGAATACCGGTTTTTTGCAGTAAAGTCAGACTTCCGCCACCACCGCCAATAAAGATGAATTTTGCATGATGGAATTCACTGCTGCCACTATCAATATTGCGTACTTTCACTTCCCACGATCCGTCGCTAGCACGTTTAATATCATCTACACTGTGCCTATAGTTTACCTCGACGTTTTTACTCTTTAAGTGGTCAAACAACATACGTGTTAAAGCGCCGAAGTTGACATCCGTTCCAGAATCGATTTTTGTGGCTGCTATCGGTTCATCCGATGTGCGACCTTCCATAATAAGCGGAATCCATTCCTTCAGTTTTTCAGGGTCATCGGAAAACTCCATCCCTTGAAACAACGGATTGTTTGACAGTGCTTCAAACCGTTTTTTCAAAAACGCTACATCTTTTTCCCCTTGCACTAAACTCATATGAGGGATTGGCATAATAAAATCCTGCGGACGATGAATCAGATTGCTATTCACCAAATAAGACCAAAATTGTCTTGAGAGCTGAAACTGTTCATTGATTTTGATAGCCTTGCTGATATCAACAGATCCATCAGGTTTTTCAGATGTATAGTTAAGCTCGCACAGCGCAGAGTGGCCCGTACCCGCATTATTCCATTCATTAGAGCTCTCTTCGCCCGCGCTTCCGAGCCGCTCAAACACTTTGATGTTCCAAGTCGGCGCTAGCTCTTTCAGCAATGATCCCAAAGTCGCGCTCATGACTCCGGCACCAATTAAGATAACGTCTGTCGTTTTCTGTATGTTGTTCATGATAACCTTCCTTATTCCCTATATTTGCAAAGAAGAGTAAGCACTCTTGCTTAAAGTATTGCAAAAGCAAGGCGTTACCTAGAAACACACCTTTTCTATCTTAATTATAAACATATCACAGTCTACATTGTAGGTTCACGTCCGCAGTTCGGCGAATGAATTCGCATCACATGATCATTGGCGGCTTGCAAGTCGCAGCCATTCGTACAATGATCCATTGACAATAAATAAATGATCGTTCATTATCCGGAACATGAGACGAAGAGACGATAATAAAGTAAACGCTATCATCGAAGCAACCGTGCAGATTGTGAATGAAATTGGTTTTGCTGAAACGTCGATTTCCCGAATCGCCAAAAAGGCAGGTGTATCGGCTGCAACCATTTACATTTATTTTGAGAATAAAGAAGATATGTTGGCTAAAATTTATTTAAAAGCCAAAAAAGCGATGAGCGAGAAAATATTCCAAGGCTTCAGCGAATCAGCTTCCATCAGAGCACGGTTTGAATTTTTCTTAAGCAATTTTGTGACATTTATCATCGACAATAAAGATTATTTTCTTTTCATGGAGCAAGTCTCAAATTCTCCATTATTGCGCAATTGGTGTCTTGAAGAAACCAGTTCACTGTTCACACCTGTCTTCAACTTGTTTGAGGAAGGAAAGAAACAAAATTTATTTAAAGATGAAGACATCAATCTGCTCGTGATGTACTCGGTGGTTCCCATGGCGCAGCTTGCAAAAGAACAACTCAAGGGCACATTCCAATTCGATGAGACAAGTCTTGCCGCCGCCATCCAAATGAGCTGGGATGCGATCACTATAAAAACATAATTTTTTCAAATTAAAACAAGACGAAATACCCGAACGTATACAACTACCAATATAGCGATCTTCGCCAGATGGCGCGGGATACAATGGATAGTCTGATTGCCAATCAGATGCTTTCGCCAGTCAAAAAATGAATCGTTCGCTGCAAGGCGCTCCATTAAAAAGGACGCAAAGATAAGCTGTTCGGGATCGATGGCCCATGGACGGACACAGTTTCCTTTCAGGATGCCTGCGGGAACAGCTTCCGCGATATCGACATCTTCACAGTACAATGCGCCCATTCCAGTCAACTACGGACTTGTGGCACATCAAACACTCGTCGCCGCTCCCTACTCCGGCGTCTTGTGTCGATCCGCTTTGGGATCCAGCACAGCTCGTCATTGGTGTTTTTCAGATGGCGTATGCCGGTGTCCTGCCCAGTGAGATGGCTGCCCAAATTGGTTGATATCAGCCCCGAATCGCCTCGTTCTCCCCGATTCCTTTTTCGAGTGGTTTCAACCACGCACCCCTTGTGGAGTGCGACGGCCGACAAAGAAACCGAAGTGAGATATAACACGTGATTTCAATCCACGCACCCCTTGTGGAGTGCGACGGCCGACAAAGAAACCGAAGTGAGATATAACACGTGATTTCAATCCACGCACCCCTTGTGGAGTGCGACCCCTTCTTGCTGTAAGTCCTGGATCCAACCTTCTATTTCAATCCACGCACCCCATGTGGAGTGCGACCAGGTCACAGTACAATCACCTGCAGCGCTGGCTGTATTTCAATCCACGCACCCCTTGTGGAGTGCGACAGAAATTGGGTCAATCCTGTATGTGGCCGATCAACTATTTCAATCCACGCACCCCTTGTGGAGTGCGACTGCGTTGTACGTCGCAAACTCCAATCTGAC